>NZ_JAGTTT010000029.1:0-31653 GCF_018223505.1 Anaerostipes sp. Marseille-Q3525 | reverse complement strand
GCACGCCGCCAGCGTTCATCCTGAGCCAGGATCAAACTCTCATGTTCAATGTTGATCCAAGTTCAAGAAGCACTAGCTTCTTTATCCTTGTTATTACTGTTCTTATAAAGAACGTTCGTTGATTTTTACTAAAATCATCTGAAAAATTCATTAGAATTTTCAAGGTTGTCTTATTGTTCAGTTGTCAAAGATCTTTTTGTGATCCGCTTCGTATAAGAAGCTTTATTATTATATCACTTAGTTCTTAGCTTGTCAAGAACTTTTTTAATTTATTTTGTTGACCCGTTCTTCATAAGAACTGTAGCAACTTTTAAATCATATCATGTTCTTTCTTGTTTGTCAAACCTTTTTTCAAAAGTTTTTCTTGGATGAAATATCCAACGGAGAAGGAGGGATTTGAACCCTCGCGCCGCTATTAACGACCTACTCACTTTCCAGGCGAGCCCCTTCAGCCACTTGGGTACTTCTCCAAGGGTTGACATCATGGATTCTATCATGATGAACGGAGAGGGTGGGATTCGAACCCACGCGCCCTTGCGGACAAACGGTTTTCAAGACCGCCTCGTTATGACCACTTCGATACCTCTCCATAACGTATTCTGTTGTTGTCGTTTTGTGTGTCTCACGCGACGACTTGTTTATAATATCAAACCAGAATACATATGTCAACACTTTTTTCAAAGTTTTTTTATTTTTTTTGTTTTTTCTCTTTAAACCGCTTTTTATAGGCCTTCATTTGCATATAGATCAGCTTATCATGAAGTATATGAAGCTTATGGAATATCTTTCTTACACGCACCAGGTTCGTTGCCAACCTTACATCTTCCGGCGTTGTAACTTTAATATTATCGTAACCACCTTCAAATAACTTCACTGGAACATTTCCATACGTTTCTACTACCATTGCATCATCTGTTGCTTTTCCATCATCGTTTTCCATCATTTTCTCATACGACTTTTTTACGAGGTCAAATTCAAAACACTGTGGTGTCTGAACCTGCCACAATGTTTTCCTCTCTGGTGTGCGCACTGCATAGTTTTCTTCATCAACGACTTTTATTGTGTCTTTTGATGGCATACCAACTACACACGCCCGGTATTTTTTTACATAGTATATACATTTTTGTACCAGCTCTGCATTGATCATTGGACGCGCCCCATCATGGATCAATACATAATCTGCATCTTCAATTGCTTCAAGTCCAAAATAAACGGAGGCATATCGTTCCCATCCACCCGGCACGATCTTTGTCACCTTATTGAAATGATAACGATCCACAATATATTCTTTACAATAGTCTATCTCGTCCTCTCCTGTAACAAGAATAACTTCATCTACAGTGCTCTCTTCAAAAGCCTTCAGAGCATAATACACCAAAGGCCTTGATTTGATCAGCATATATTGTTTGGGAATCCCACTCCCCATTCTTTTTCCTTCTCCTGCCGCTAAAACAATTGCCGCAATTTTTTCTTCCATGTATTACCCCTGTCTAGTACCGATCTTTAATCCTGGCACCGCATTTAAATCCAAACCACTTCTCACACCATTCATATAATCATAATATCCACATACACCGATCATCGCTGCATTGTCTGTACAAAAGATTGGTGATGGATAATAAAATTCAATTCCAGCCGCTTTACAACGTTCGATCATTTTGGCACGAAATGCACCGTTAGACGCAACTCCACCCGCAATCGCAAGTTTCTTATACCCAAGTTCTTTTGCCGCTTCAACTCCATGAGAACTTAACACATCTACAACAGCCTCCTGAAAAGATGCTGCTACATCTGCACGGTTTACTTCCTCGCCTTTCATTTCACATTTATTCAAATAATTCAATACAGATGATTTTAATCCACTAAAACTAAAATCCATTTTAGAATCACTTACTTTAGCTCTAGGAAATGCAATTGCATCTTTATTTCCTTCTCTTGCTAAAGCTTCAATCTTTGGTCCTCCTGGATATCCCAGGCCAATAGCTCGTGCTACTTTATCAAATGCTTCCCCTGCAGCATCATCTCTTGTGCATCCAATTATCTCATATTTGCCATAATCTTTGACATCTACAAGATGTGTATGTCCTCCTGATACAACTAAACATAAAAATGGTGGCTCTAAATCTGGATGTTCTATATAGTTAGCGCAAATATGCCCCTCGATATGATGTACCCCTACTAATGGCTTATTTTTAGCAAATGCTAATGCTTTTGCTTCTGCTACCCCTACCAAAAGTGCACCAACAAGACCCGGTCCATATGTGACCGCGATCGCATCAATACTGTCTAATGTCTCTCCTGCTTCTTTTAAGGCTTCTCTTACTACAAAGTTCACTTTCTCCACATGTTTTCTTGAGGCAATCTCTGGGACAACTCCTCCATATAATTTATGCAATTCAATCTGAGATGAAATAATATTGGATCTTACACATCTTCCATTCTCAACAACTGCTGCTGCTGTCTCATCGCAGGAAGATTCGATTGCCAGAATCTTAATCTTATCACTCATCGTATTCTCCTATTCTTCCTGAAAATCTAATGTTATTGTCTTACCATCTTTTCCAGCCTTGGCTCTTGGGAAAATAGATTTTACTTTCCCCATAAACTCTTCAGCACGAACCAATGACGGACTGTAATGTGTCAACCACATTTGTTTTACGCCAGCATCTTTTGCAAGGTGTGCCGCTTCGTAAAATGTCATGTGCTTATATTCTCTTGCTTTCTTTTCTTTTCCTTCTTCTCCGTACATTCCTTCACATATAAATAAATCTGCATTCTTCGCATGCTCTGAAATTGCCGGAACAGGTCTTGTATCTGTACAATATGTCAATTTAATGCCTGGTCTTGGTTCCCCAAGGATCATATTACTTGTTAATACACGCCCATCTTCACTTTCCACAGTTTCTCCCTTCTGGAGTCTGTTCCAGTATTTCATCGGTATTTCATTTTCCTTCGCTTTGACAGGATCAAATTTTCCTGCTCTTGGAATTATCACATTGTATCCATAGCATGGTACATTGTGTTTTACATGAAAGGCTTCTATCTTATAGCCATCCATCTGTATTACATGCTCTTTTTCATTTAATTCATAAAACTCAATTGGAAATGGAAGTTCTGGTGCGATCACTCGCAATGAATTTACAACCTTCTCCACACCCCTTGGTCCTATGATCAAAAGCGGTTCTGTCCGCTCTGCATTGCCAAGAGTCAGTAAAAGCCCTGGCAGACCACTAACATGATCTGCATGAAAATGTGTAAAGCATATTGCATCTAACGGCTTTACACTCCACCCACGCTCTTTGATCGCTACCTGTGTTCCTTCTCCGCAGTCAATGAGCAGACTGTGCCCATTAAATCTTGTCATACATGCGGTTAATCTTCTGTATGGGAGCGGCATCATTCCACCAGTTCCCAGTAAACATATATCTAACATAAATCACCTTTTATGATAATATCTCATTTTTTTCAGTTACTCTCGGTGGTATTTCAAACTGTTTTACGATACGATCATAGCATTTCTCGCAAATCCTAAATTCATGAATCTGTGTATCCTTATCAGAGAAATATCCCCATTCTTTTTTGATTTCTATATAATCTGATTTATCTTTCAATAACTGTCCACATACATTACACTTCATCTCATTCTCCTCCTTATGTTCTTCATTATAAGAAGTCGTATCTGAAGAATCCAGTGGTAATGATTGGTTATTCACTGAAGCATCGCAGAACATTAGCACAGCATCCTCAATCGGATCTTTGTAATATTTAGCTCTGCGGCCATATTCTTCAAATCCATTTTTTAAATAAAACTGATAGGCTGCCTCATTTGATTCTCTTACTTCCAGATAAATCGTTTCTACCCCAAGTTTCTGATATCTTCGTTCAAATTCTTGAAACAAAAGGGTTCCGATTCCCATTTTCCTTATAAATGGGACAATTGCAATTCTATGTATCTCTGCCTGATCAAGAACATGTTCAGCAATAATATATCCACTGATACGATTCCTGTCTCTCCATACATAAATATCACTTGTTTTTCTGTAATAAAAAGATTCTATACTTTCAAGACTCCATGGTCTGCTAAATGAAAGTCTCTCAATCTCTGCTACCATCTTAAGTTCTTCTGGAAGAGCTTTCCTTACATGCCATTCTCTTGCTGATGCACTATTTTTGTCCATGAAGCCGCTCTTCTCTCTCTCGTTCTGCCTGAGATTTTCTTAAATAATCTGGTACAAATTCATCTGCACTTTCATAAATTCCCTGTGCAAAGTAAACCTGTGCCAGTGCACCGACTGCGGCCGCTCTCTGACGGTTTGCATGTGCTGGTGCAAAAATGGCTGATTCTCCCATCTTCTCCATGATCTCATCATGATATACCGGCACACCATCTCCTAAGAAAATAACCGGTTCATTATATTTCCTCAACTGATCAAGAGTATCCTCTACGCTTTGTGCACATTGTTCTTTTAACACTTTCATTTCACCGCCTTCGAAGCGGTAAAATCCTGTATATACTTGTTTCCTTCTGGCATCCATCATCGGACAGATGATCTTAGATGTTCCAAATAATTGATATGCCAGTCCATCAACTGTTGGAACCGGTACGATTGGCTTATTAAGTGCCAGTCCAAGTCCTTTCGCCGTTGCTGCCCCAATACGAAGCCCTGTAAATGAACCAGGCCCCTTGGCAACTGCAATTGCATCTATATCTTCCATCTCAAATGAAGTTCTTTTGATCACTTCATTTAACATTGGAAGCAATGTCTGAGAGTGTGTTAATTTGTTCCCAGTCGTATATTCCGCGATCAGGCGGTCATCCTCGATCAGTGCCACAGAAGCTACCAGCCCTGAACTATCCAGTACTAATAATTTCATCTATTGTTCCTCCATCTCAATTTCTCGATAATCAAATCCTTTTTCTAAATCTTTGCGGATCGTAATCTTCTGATAATGATCTGGCAGAATCTCTTCAATCAGATTCGCCCATTCGATCAAACAGACTCCTTCTCCATAAACGTAATCTTCATATCCGATCTCATCCATCTCCTCAATATCACCAATCCGGTAAACATCAAAATGGTATAATGGAAGTCTTCCTTCCTCATATTCTCTTACGATCGTAAATGTCGGACTCTGAATGGGTTCTGTGATTCCTAAACCATCTGCCAGACCTTTTGTAAATACTGTCTTTCCTACTCCAAGATTTCCATATAAACAGATGACCTGCCCAGGAACTGCTTCCTGTCCGATCTTCTTTCCAATCTCATAAGTATCTTCTGCACAAAAACTTTGTACGATCATCTTATAATTTCTCCTTCTATTTTTCTGTTTTTTCATCCTGTTCTTTATTTTCTTCTTTCACAGGCACTTTTGAATATTTTGAAATATCCTGTCCATCAGATGCCTTCGGAGTTCTTCTTGCTGCTTCCATATGTTCTTTCATATATGACAGCATCTTGTCTTTATCTTCTCCAAGCGCATAATCTGGAAATACAAAGGCCTGTTTTCTTCCTGTATACAAAATATTCAATCCCATAACATGTGAAATCTTTAAGACTCTTGCCCATTCAATCGTTGCGCTGTCTTCTCCAAGTTCTACAAAAATACCATCCTCATTCAATGTATAATATGTCTTCATTTTATACACAGGATTCTCAATCGCCTGCTTCTTAGCCTTTACATATAACATCAGCGGATTGACTACAACAAATAATACGATCAAAACAATTCCAAATATCATATTAGACTGTCCATCTGCTGCACCCATTCCTGTAACACACATGTATACTCCCACTGCGACCATAGCAATTGCCAGAATCAGCTGAAGCCCTGAATATGTGTATGCTAATGAAAATTTAAATATATCATTTGCCTTCAATTGTGTATGAAATTTCATATTGATTCTCCTTTTCTTTGTTAATCAAATATTATACCATAATCCGGGTATAAAACCAATGATTTTACAAATACTACAGACATACAAGAAAAATCAACCTATGGAGGATCATAAAAAATGAAAGCTACAGGTATTATACGAAGAATCGATGACCTTGGCCGGATCGTTATACCGAAAGAAATACGAAAAACCATGCATATCAGAGAAAGTAATCCTTTAGAAATATTTACAGAAAAAGATGGAAGTATCATCTTAAAAAAATACTCTCCAATCGGAGAAATGGGCAGCAATGCCCAGCAATGTGCTGAATCTATCGCATCACAGCTTCCTCATACAGTCTGCATTTGTGACCAGGATTCTGTAATCGCTGCTGCAGGCCCTAATGCTAAAAAGCTACTTGGAAAATTATTACATGAGAAATCAGAAGAAGCACTGTCGGAACGTAAAAATTTACTTATGCATCGTGAAAGCAAAAACTTTTTCCCTTTTATATCAGACTTTCCTGAAGTTTTCCAATATGTATGTCTAGCTACGATCATATCGGAAGGAGATGCTGTTGGATTTGTTTGTATTCTCTCGATTGATGAGGAACTTACAGAACAGGAATTGATGGTGGCACGGGTTGGAGCTGGATTTCTTGGAAAACAGTTGGAAAATTAAATTGTGATTTGTAGGTAGTTTGATAAGCTGAAGTTATTGGTGGAATATTATAAAAAGGGTTATATGTCTGTGACGCGCTCTCGCTCGACTCACACGTAGTGGACACTAAATTCGACAGCGATGATAAATCATCACTGCTCATTAAGTGCCAACGTGTTCCTACGGTCGCCGACATATAACCCTTTTTATAATATTCAATAATTTCAGTTATCGAAACCACTAGAGATATGTATGTTAAACGGTATTGGCTAATAATTTTTATATTCGCTGACAAAAGATTTTCTTTCTTACGAGGACCTCCATGAGACTGGTAGCTTCTTTTTTATGTCATTATCATCATGGAGGTTTTTATCAGTCTATTTATGAAATATCTTGGCTATAAACCTATGGAAAAACTGACTCTTTTGGATGCCAGAACATTTATCCTGGATAAACGCCGCTGTGGTATTTCTGCTTCAACCTGTAACTTTTATAATTCATCCATTGCTTTTTTATACAAATATGTCTTGCACATCCCATGGGATCAGGATCTTGTTCCAAGAATGAAGCGGGATACCAGACTTCCTCAGCTTCTTTCAATGAAACTGTGCCGGAAACTTTTAAACTGCAGGCAGTATATTTCGAAGCTTCGGGGACAATATTATTTTCCATACACACCACCTCAAATTTTCCAATCTTGTGAATTGTCCACTCTATAGACTTCAGCTATATGATAAAAAATAAATAAGCATCGTGTTCGGTTGCTTATTTATTTTTTATCATATACTCGAAATCTACAGTTGGCCAACCAACTCACAAATTAGAATTCATGCAACACTATCTCATTCCCTCTCAAAGTTTCCTGTACATCTATTACTCTCTGATTCTTACTTCCTTTCCAATGAAGCTTTCCATCAAATTCTTCCTGTACAAAAGGTCCATCAACGATCACATCGCAATACTTTACAACATCTAATGTCTTAATTTCATCCCAACAAAATCCTGTATATAACCAGATGGTTTTCTCTGGAAATGTTTCTCTGATCTCTTTTGCTAATACCGCAACTTCTGCATGATTTGCCGGGTGCAGTGGGTCTCCTCCGCTGAATGTGACACCTGTGATATAGTCTGGTTTTAAGGCTTCAAATAATTCTTCTTTTGCTGCCTCATCGAAAGGAATTCCTCCTTCGATATCCCATGTGACTGGATTGTGACAGCCTTTGCATTTGTGGGTGCAGCCTGCAACCCATAGGACGGCTCTTAAGCCGTCTCCATTTAACATATCATCTTTCGTAATATTATGGTAACGCATTTTACATGGATTTCCTTTCTGCAATTTCTGCCATTTTGGCATCATTAAGTCTTGTGTCTCCTTTGACTCTGGAGTAAGAGAGATATCCGTTCATTCGATCGATCTTTGTTAGGTTTTCGCTTCCGCACACTGGGCATACGTCCATCTCTAATTCTTCGTGTCCGCAGTCATCACAGTAAGCTAAGGATAAATTAACTCCTTCATAGAACCCTTTGTCCATTGCTCTTCTTACTAATGTCTTTACTGCTTCTTTGTTATAATTGATCGGATATTTTACATACTGAATCTTTCCACCATTGCATAATTCCCAGAAACGTCCTTCAAGATCCTGCTTCTCGATTGGTGTGATGTCTTCTGTAACATGACAGTGGAACGAATTGCTCACATATTCTCTGTCAGATACATTTTCAATGACACCATATTTCTTGCGGAACTGTTTGACCTGTAAACCGCACAAGTTCTCGGCTGGTGTTCCGTAGATTGCATATAAATTTCCATCTTCTTCCTTAAATTCTTCTACTTTCTCATTAATATAACGCAAAGTTTCTAACGCAAACTCGCCATCTTCTGCTAAAGATTTATGATTGTATAGCTGCTGTAATTCATTTAATGCCGTGATCCCAAAGGAAGCTGTTGCACTCTTTAAGATCGGTTTGATCTTATCATGGATTCCCAAATGTCCACCTAAAAATCCCCCTTCACAGTATGCAAGTGGATTCGTTGATGCTTTCA
This sequence comes from Anaerostipes sp. Marseille-Q3525, assembly GCF_018223505.1. Classification (NCBI taxonomy): domain Bacteria; kingdom Bacillati; phylum Bacillota; class Clostridia; order Lachnospirales; family Lachnospiraceae; genus Anaerostipes; species Anaerostipes sp. Marseille-Q3525. Next base: position 23,074 of record NZ_JAGTTT010000029.1, on the reverse strand, counting down.
TTTCTCCTAAGTATTCGTATGTTCTGATATGTAATTCACGAATCAGATTTAAATAGTAATCTAATACTTCGTGAAAATCTTTTCCTTCCTGTTTTGCCTTCGCATAGATCATTGGTAAATGAAGACTGACAGCACCGATGTTAAATCTTCCGACAAAAATTGGTTCGTCATTTTCATCTGCTGGTTTCATTCCGCCTTCTTTGTACCATGGAGATAAGAATGCACGGCATCCCATTGGGCTGATGATCTTGCCATATTTCTTGTACATGCTTGCAATATAACCTTCTCCGGTCAGTGATAACCAGTCTGGGTACATTGTCTGTCTGGAGCAACGGATTCCTGCCTCAAATACATCTTCTAATTCGCATCCTGGTCCATGTAGATTCTTGTCATATAAGAATACGAGTTTTGGGAATAACACTGGTTTCTTATGTCCATCTTTTCCCTGACCTTTTCTTCTGACATCTAACATGGAGATCGTTGCCATCTTCGCAAATCTTCCTGTTCCAGTTCCTGCTGTCATTGTGATAAATGGGTAGTCTCCACGGCTTGATGATACACTATTAAATTTGTATTCTAACCCCTGGAATCCCTGTTCAAATTCACGTTTGACATCTTTCATTGCTTCTTCTTCGGCACGTTCTCTGGACAATCCAAGTTCTTCGTATCTCTCGATCCCTGCTGCGTAAGATTTCTCTGCATATGGTTCCAAAATCAGTTCGATATTTGGTACTGTAAATCCACCATACTGCTGACTGGCTGCACTTAATACAATATCTCCGATGACATCAAAAGCGACATCTAATGTCTTTGGCTCGTTGTACCAGAGATTTCCCATCTCAAAACCGCCTTTTAATACTTCCTGCACATTAAATAGACAGCAGTTCATTGTATCACGTCGTGCAGACATATCATGAATATAAATATATCCATCACGACATGCCTGAATTTCCTCAGTTGTCATGAAAAATTTCTGATAGAGTTCTTTATTAAGTTCATTAAAGATCAGGCTTCGTTTGGTAGAAACCAGTGCACTGTCTGTGTTGCTATTTTCTTTATCTCCAATATACATGATAGACTGGCTCTTCTTATATACTTCATCTAACATCTGTACAAAGTCCTGTTTGTAATTACGGTAATCTCTGTAGCTTTTCGCTACCAATGGATTTGTCTGTTCCAATGCACTTTCGACCACATTATGCATATCAGAAATCGTAACTTCTTTCTTGCGCATCTGTTCTACTTTTTCAGTCACAAATTTGCAGATAAAATCAATTTCTTCATCTGTAAATTTTACTAATGCACGATATGCAGATTTATTCACTGCTACAATAACTTTCTGTACATTGAATTCTTCTTTTGTTCCGTCTTTTTTAATTACCTTGATCATAATTCTCCCTTCCCTATCAGATTCTTTTATTCTTTACTCATTATATTGTATACTAGATGTAGTATTTTCTTTTTCTTTTACACACTAGATAGTGTAGCTTTTCAAGTTTAACACCCCTATATAGCAAAGTCAATGTTAACTTTTTATTACTTTCCCTTTATCTGTAAATCCTTCCAAGAGTAAGATTTTGACTGTCCTTTATTTCCAGTTTTTTTGACAGGTATTCTCCAAATGAGATTGACAATTTGTCTTCTTTTCCAAAAATATCTGACAGATTATGATCTGTTTTTAACACGTATACAGATTTTGCAATCTGCGGTTCTTCCACCAATTCTTTTATGATCTTTACATTCTTTTTTCCATTTCCAAAAATCACAACTTTTAGATGTCCAAAATTTAACTGCTGGCTTTTGTATTGTTTCCATTTTTTATTAGCATCTTTTAGAGACGTTGCTAAAACTGTCACCGATCTTGATGGTATTTTGGTCCCGGAATCGCTCTGTACTTTGTCGAAATCCGCATAAGAATAACGCACTAGCAATTTCTTTTCATTGATCCGTTCAAATCCCATTGCCAGTACAAAACTGTGATCTTCCACATCTTGTTGTTTGCTGCATCCTTGTATGCAAAATGCAATCAGTATTACCAGAAGACATAGCCTATATTTTCTCATCTTTCTTTTCCTTTCTCCACAGCATGAATAAAATAAGCGGAAAAACCAATCCAACAATTAAATTTCCGTAAATAAAAATAGAAAAATATCGCCTGATCCATGTTGCAAATATTGTCATGATCCATGGACTGATAGCATAAATTCCTCCATACGACAAGATCAATCCCGCAGTCCTTCCTTTTGAAAATGCATGTTTGATGCTTTCATTTCCATAAAATAAATAGCCGCTGAACACACAAAATACTCCTACGATCCAAAATGCGATCAAAAACAAATCCAGTCTTGCCATAATTCCTCCTGGCATTGCGACTCCCTGTGCCATAGACATCACAGGTTCTAGATCGATCATTGTAAGTTTCTTTCCAAGAGAACCTACAGTACTTACAAATACTCCAAGAAAAAGAAGCGTTAGCCCTGCAAATGATCTAAAATGGATTGCTCCATCTTTCATATCTCCACGATAAAACCAGACAAGTTCTATCGGATGCATCAGAGCAAACGTAAGGATACTTCCATTGAACATTTCCCTGCCTTTCCAGCCATTGACCATTAACTCATTCCATGATAGATTTGTCACACTTAGGATCAGAACAAAGATCATCGGTAGTAACACGAACCAGAAAATCCCTTCCATTACTCTGCCCCTTTTTGTTAATCCTCCTTGATTCATCAGATAAGCCAGTAAAATTAATGGAGCCCCAATAAGAAATGATGATTTGTCTGGAAGGAGATATTTTTTTGTAAGATATAAAATACACAAATAAAAAAAAGCTCCATTTAGTAAAAATCTTACATAATAAATGATGGCTGCGAGACGATATTTTTTTAATATATTTTCAATTGAATTTCCTTGTGCTACACAATCTGTGATACATAAATAAATTCCTGTCATCACACTTGCTATGATCACTACGATAATCCCTGAATGATATGACTTTTTCAACGCGATCTGCGGGAGAAACATCGCAGCCGCTGAAAATATTTCAAGAATCATAATTCGATTTCCCTGTCTTGCCGTGATCGTTTGTGCTTTATTTTTCATCCTGTTCCTCCTTTTGCCTTACCCTCGCCCCCTCTTTTGTAAATTCTGGGCGGTATTTCATCCGCTTTAATGGATAACGTACCATAAAATCCTGAAAAGATGCGGATAATTTTCCTTTTTCTTCGACCATCGGATGTGCATATGGCACTCCGTAATTTTCCAGATAAAATAAATGAATAAATATTGCCAGAAACCCTAAGAAAAAACCATATAATCCCCAAAAAGCACACATCATGATCAGGAAAAATTTCATCAACCGAAATGCACTTGTAAATAACTCATTCGGAATCGAAAATGTAGCGATCGCAGTCAACGCCACCACAATTACCACGATTGTGCTGACAAGATGTGCATCCACTGCCGCCTGTCCAACAATCAGGCCTCCAACAACTCCCATCGTCCCTCCAAGCTGCCCCGGAAGTCTGATTCCTGCTTCTCTTAATAATTCAAAAGACAATTCCATCAGCAAAACCTCTACGATCACTGGAAATGGGACCCCTTCCCTAGCTGATATCAATGCCAGCAAAAATGGTGTTGGCAGCACTTCCGGATGAAATCCCGCAATTGCTACATAAAATCCTGGCAACCCTATAGAAATAATTGCTGCCATATACCTTAAGATTCTTACGAATGTCGTAATTTCCCAACGATTATAGTAATCATCACTCGCCTGAAAAAATACATTTAACGTCACTGGAAGCAATAAAACCATTGGAGAATTATCCAATACAACCGCAATCCGCCCCTCCATAATACTGCTCGCTACCTTATCTGGCCGCTGTGTCAGTTGATAAAGCGGAAATGGAGTTCTACTATCTTTTTCAAGATATTGCTGCAACATTCCATTATCAAAAATTCCATCCACACAGATTTTATCCATTTGTTTTTTAATTTTATTTAAGATATCTATTTGAACCAGATCATCAATATACATCAATGCATAATCCGTTTTGCTTCTCGTTCCAATCTGCTTCTGAATCACTTTTAACCTTGTATCCCTGATTCTCCTGCGGATCAACGCTGTATTCGTTCTCAAACTCTCCGTAAAACTATCCTTGGGACCAACGATCGCCACTTCCTGATCCGCATTTTGCACACCTCTTGTTGGGAATGATTTACTGGAAAATAAGATTGCCCTTGCTTCTTTATCCAGAAATAAGACTGTATTGCCAGATAAGATTGCCGTCATGGCATCTTCCATTGTATTGATCCATTTCCAGTCTGCGGATTCAATTACATATTGATCAATTGCTGTTCTTTCTTGTGGAAAAGAGTCTTGAAGTAATGGCCTTATGACGGATTCTTGAAGCCTTTCTGTATCTACTAAGCCGTCCATGTACACAATATATAAGCTGATTTCATGGTTAATTCCGATTTTGAATTGTTTTTGTACTAAGTCATTGCAGTTTTGCATGACCTTTTTTGTATATTTTATGTTTTCTTGGATGTTTGGAGAGATACTGCCTTTCAGTTTGTGAGTTTTTGTGTGGAAATGGTCCATGGAGTTTTTACCCTCTTTTCTTTTTTGGAGATAGTATGTGGGATTTGAGTTGATTATATACTGAAATTTTAAGTTGTGGAGTTGGCCAACTGTAGATTTTGAGTATATGATAAAAAATAAATAAACAACCGATGGCAACGATTAGCAGATTTTAAGTGCGTGTTGCCACCGGTTTCTTATAAATATTTCTTGTTATCTTATTTCCTTCACATATACAAAAGACTATTGTCGTAAATCACAATTTTTCATGCTTAACTGTATTCTTTTTTTATCCATATCGACGCTAATTACTGTAACATCTACCACATCCCCAACACTTACAACTTCCAGAGGATGCTTGATAAACCGATCTGCCATCTGTGAAATATGTACTAATCCATCCTGATGTACTCCAATATCTACAAACGCTCCAAAATCTATAACATTTCTTACTGTTCCTTTTAATTTCATTCCTGGTTTTAGATCTTTCATTTCTAGGACATCAGTTCTAAGGATTGGTTTTGGAAGATCTTCTCGTGGATCTCGTCCTGGTTTTTCCAGTTCTTTTACAATATCTTTGAGTGTGATCTCTCCGATTCCAAGTTCTTCTGATAATTTCTTGTAATCTGTGATCTTTTTGCTGATTCCTCGGAATCCTTCTTTGGATAATTCTTTTGTTGAATATCCTAAATTCTTTAGTAACATCCCTGTTTCTTTGTATGTCTCTGGATGTACGCCAGTTGCATCAAGTGGCTCGTCTCCTCCGGATACTCTTAAGAATCCTGCACATTGTTCAAAGGCTTTTGGTCCTAGTTTTGCTACTTTTAACAGCTGTTTTCTGTTCTTAAATGTTCCATTTTCTTCACGATATGCTACGATATTTTTTGCTACTGCTTTGGATACTCCGGATACATATTCCAAAAGAGATGCAGATGCTGTATTAAGATCAACTCCGACTTTATTTACTGTTGCTTCAACAACACCTCCCAGAGCTTCAGATAACTGTTTCTGATTCATATCGTGCTGATACTGTCCAACTCCGATCGCTTTTGGCTCAATCTTTACTAATTCTGCTAGTGGATCTTGAACTCGTCTTGCGATGGATGTTGCACTTCTTTGTCCTACATCGAAGTTTGGAAATTCTTCTGTTGCCAATTTGCTTGCAGAATATACGGATGCTCCTGCTTCATTTGTAATGACATACTGTACTGGCTCTTTAATCTCTTTTAACATATCAACGACAATCTGTTCGGATTCTCTGGATGCAGTTCCATTTCCGATAGAGATCAGGGTGATTCCGTATTTCTTAATAAGTCCTTTGACTACTTTCTTGGCTTCTTCCACTTTGTTCTGAGGTGCTGTTGGATAAACGACTACTGTATCCAACACTTTCCCTGTTTCATCAACAACCGCTAACTTGCATCCTGTACGAAAAGCCGGATCCCATCCAAGAACTACCTGGCCAGCGATCGGTGGCTGCATCAGGAGCTGTGTTAAATTCTTTCCAAAAACTTTGATTGCTTCTGTACTTGCATTTTCAGTTAATTCGTTTCTGATATCACGTTCAATTGATGGTGCGATCAGACGTTTGTAACTGTCCTCGATGGCTGCAAATAGAGCTTTTGTTGTATTTGGATTCTTCTTTGTTACAATCTTTCTTGCTAGATATGATGCGATCTTTTGCATATCTGGCTCGATCTTTACCTGAAGGATTCCTTCTTTTTCCCCGCGATTAATCGCAAGAATACGATATCCTGCGATCTTCTTGATCGGTTCTTCAAAATCATAATACATCTCAAATACAGATGATTCATCTGGCTTCTTCGCTGTAGATGTGATCTTTCCATGATCCCATGTTGCCTTGCGGATCCATGTACGATATTCAGCATCATCTGCGATATGCTCTGCAATGATATCATTTGCACCTTTTAATGCATCTTCTACAGTCTTTACATCTTTTTCTTCATTGATAAATGCTTTGGCTTCTTTCTCTAATGGCTCATTTGTCATCTGAAGCAGGATCAGATTTGCTAATGGTTCTAATCCTTTTTCCTTTGCGATCATAGCTCTGGTACGTTTCTTCTGTTTGTATGGACGATATAAATCCTCTACTGCTACCAGTGTTTTGGCTTCTTCGATCTGCTTTGCCAGTTCCTTTGTAAGTTTTCCCTGTTCTTCGATATTCTTCTTGATTGTTTCTTTGCGGTCTTCTAAATTTCTTAAATATAATAATCTCTCATGAAAATTACGGAGTGTTTCATCATCTAATGATCCTGTCATTTCCTTTCGATATCTTGCAATAAATGGGATCGTATTGCCTTCATCGATCAATTTGATCGTTGTCTCTACCTGTCCTCGTCTGATTCCTAATTCTTCTTGTAAAATTTTAATAATATCCATGTCTTCACCTTATAAATCAATTTCTATTGTCTGTCCTTTTGGCACAAACTGACGGTATTTGACACCTGCCATGTCAAACATCTTCTTTGATGCTCTTGTCGCATCACTATCTGCGTATTTATCCTGCATATAGATAACTTCTTTCATACCACTCTGAATGATTGCTTTTGCACATTCATTACATGGGAATAATGTTACATAAACACGCGCACCATCAAGAGAACCACCACCATAATTTAAAATAGCATTTAATTCTGCGTGGCAAACATAAAAATATTTGGTATGAAGAGGATCTCCTTCTCTCTCCCATGGCATATCATCATCGTTACATCCTGTTGGCATTCCGTTATAACCGACAGATAAAATTTTATTATGATCATTCACAAGACATGCTCCCACCTGTGTGTGATCGTCTTTACTTCTCTGGGCAGATAAAATGGCAATTCCCATAAAATACTGGTCCCATGAAATATAATCTTTACGTTTCATAATGTATATTCCTTTCTGAATCTATGTAGGTATATTTTGTCATGTTTCTGCCATATCGTCAACTTCTGATTTGTAATAGTGTTTCATGTATGAGATAGAAATAAGATAAGAACAAATATTTATAATATATCGGTGGCAACACGCAGATTTTAAGAGCGTTTTTTGCAAATCGCTGATCCGCGCCTGTTCCTTTGAAAACTCCCTCGCTGCGAGCCAAAATGCCCGCAGCTATGGTCAGACATTCAACCACAGGGCGCTGCGAATTTGTAAAAAACGCACTTAAAATCTGCTAATCGTTGCCACCGATATATTATAAATATTTGTTCTTATCTTATTTCTATCTCATACAACGGAACGCTATTCAAATCACTACACAGTGTGTATGTTAAACGGTATTGGCTAATAAGTTTTGTGTTTGTTGACAGAAGATGAAAGGAACCTACGAACACCCACTAGTGGTTTCGATTGCGTAAATTATTTGAATATTATAAAAAGGGTTATCTGTCTGCGTCGAGCGAAAGCGCGTCGCAGACAGATAACCCTTTTTATAATATTCCACCAATAACTTCCGTCATCAAACCAGCAAATTAAAATTTAAGCCTCAAATTCCTCATGTGCTGCATTCATTGCTTTCACCATGTCTTCCTGGTTTACTAACACAGTCACACGAATCTCAGATGTTGAGATCATTCGGATATTCACATCTGCTTTGTATAATGCATTAAACATACGAGCTGCCATTCCATAGTGATTTAATAATCCTTTTCCGATGATAGATACTTTGGCAACTTCCTTGCTTGCTTTGATTTCTTCATAATAGCTGTCTGGAAGGTAATCTTCTAATGCTTTTACTGCGATATCTAATTCTTCTTCTTTGACTGTGAAGGAGATATCTTTCTTGTCATTATGTCCTACTGACTGAAGGATCATATCTACATTTACATTTTTCTTTGCTAATACATTAAAAATCTTAAATGCCATACCTGGTGTATCTTCAATTCCCATAACTGCGATTCTTGCTGCATCGTCGTCTCCTGCTACACCGCTGATCTCATTCTGTTTTGATTTTACATTTTCTTTTACGACTGTTCCTTCTTCTGTTGTAAGACTTGATCTAACAACTAAAGCAACTCCGTGTTTCTTGGCAAGTTCTACAGAACGGTTGTGAAGTACTCCGGCTCCAAGTGTTGCCATCTCTAACATCTCATCGTATGTGATCTCATCTAATTTCTTAGCATTTGGTACTTTTCTTGGGTCTGCTGTGTAAACTCCGTCTACGTCTGTGTAGATCTCACATGCGTCTGCATGTAGTGCTGCTGCAAGTGCTACAGCTGTTGTATCAGATCCACCACGTCCAAGTGTTGTGTAGTTATCGAACTGGTCAACTCCCTGGAATCCTGTAACGATAACGATCTTTCTCTGCTCTAATTCGTTCATGATACGATCTGTATCAATTCTCTTGATTCTTGCATTACTGTATACAGATGTTGTATGCATTGCTACCTGAAACGCATTTAAGGATACAGCTGGAACTCCAAGGGAATCCATTGCCATTGCCATTAAAGATACAGAAGTCTGTTCTCCTGTTGTTAATAACATATCCATTTCTCTTCTGGATGGATTTGGATTGATCTCTTTTGCCTTTGCAATCAGTTCATCTGTCATTTTACCCATTGCTGATAAAACTACGACAACGTCATTTCCCTTTTTATAGTCTTCAATACATCTTTTTGCTACGTTCATGATACGTTCTTTATTTCCTACAGAAGTACCACCAAATTTCTTAACTACTAGCATCTTGTGCCTCCTAAAATTATTTCTCTTATTTTTGTAATAACCGATTCATTAAATCATAAGCGTGGGAAATGACAAGTCCTGTCTTTCTCGCTGCTTCTTCGCTGTACTCTTCCTGACCTTCATAATCTTTTGTGCTGTCATAGATCATAAATGGTATCGGTTCTTTGGAATGGGTACGGATCGCAATTGGTGTCGGATGATCCGGTCCGATCAAAATTCTGAAATCCTCTCCAGCTTTCTCTAATTCTTCTTTGACAACCTTTACAACTTCCTTATCAAGATGTTCGATTGCTTTGATCTTATTCTCGAGACTTCCCTGATGCCCCATCTCATCAGGTGCCTCTACATGAATATAAGCGAAATCGTCATTTTTTTCAAGTAGTGCTTCGACTGCTGCCATTGCTTTTCCATGATAATTCGTGTCAAGACCACCATTTGCCCCCTCAACATCAAGATTTCTCATGTTCGCTCCGACTGCGATTCCTTTTAACAGATCGACTGCGGATACCATCGCTCCGTTCATTCCAGTCTTCTCTTTAAAATCATCCAGTGCCGGTTTCGTTCCTGCTCCCCAGAACCAGATGCTGTTTGCTTTGTTTAAACCTCTCTTGGCTCTTGCTTCATTGATCGGATGATGATCTAAGATATCAAAACTCTTCTTCATCATCTCTTTTAATTTCTCCTGTTTTGGGAGATACTGCCCGATCTTCTGTCCCAGAACATCATGTGGTGGTACAAGTTCAACCACTTCTCCATGATCCCAGATCGTTAAATGGCGATAGCTGACTCCAGGATAAAACTTATATTCATCATCTTCTAATTCTTTTCTCACAGCTTCAATCAGGATCGCTGCTTCTTCGGAAGTGATCTCTCCTGCACTGTGGTCGATGATCGTCTTATCTTCATAGTCTTCGTCTTCAGATACGGTTACAACGTTACATCGAAGTGCAATATCTGTATCTTTCATATCAACACCGATACTTAACGCTTCCAGTGGTGATCTTCCAGAATAGTAAACCTGTGGATCATAACCTAACATAGAAAGGTTCGCCACATCACTTCCTGCTGGTAAATTGGATGGTACGGTGTATGCAATTCCCTGTTCGGAAACTTTCGCCATCTCATCCATCACTGGTTTATCTGCTAACTGCAGTGGTGTCTTTCCACCTGCTGCTTCGATCGGCTCATCGGCCATTCCATCTCCTAAAACGATAACGTATTTCATTCTGCCCTCCAAAAATGTGTCATGTATATTTATACATCTATTCCATTGCAATCACTTTTACATAAGATACATCTTCTATCTTCTCAACATCCTGGATCATTGCCGAGACATCCGTCTGGCTGTCTTCGATATCAACGCTGACTGTTAAAAGTCCCTTTCCATTGATCGGGATACTCTGATGAATTGTCAGGATGTTTACCTTATAAAGTGCAAAAATGTTAAGGATCGAGGCCATAACGCCCGGCTGGTCATCAACTTCGATCACAAATGTGATACTTCGGCCTTTCTTACCAGCATAAAATGGGAAGATATCATCCTTGTACTTGTAATAAGAGCTTCTGCTGATTCCAACCTTCTCTGTGGCTTCTAATACAGAAACTGCTTTCTTGGAATCTAACAGTTTCTGGACCTCTAAGACCTTTAATAACACTTCTGGAACTGCTTTCTTTTTAATTACATAATAGTTTGTTTCTTTCATGTTTCGTTCCTTTTGTTCTCCTGTGGTGTACAGTTGTCTTTGTGCAAAATACTACCACAGATATTTTTAGGATGCAATAGAAAATTGGGTTTTAAAATAAATACATTACTTAATTGGAAGTTTTTCTAAAGAATACACTGGTTCTGGTTTTGTGATATTACACTCGATCCATGCCTTATCTGATGCAAAAAAATCACGAAATTTTTCATAAATTTCTTTTTTGTACTGATGTTTGTCAATACCCATACAATACCCATTCATTCCAAGCTTGCTGATCAGATAACCCGTTCTTTTAAAGTATTTTTGCTGTGTGCATACAATAAATCTCTTATTTGGAAATGCTTCTTTGCAACGATAGATCGTTGAATAGGTATCAAGTCCTCCATCATCGATCAAAATATCTTCTTCGGCTACATTACGATTTGTCAAAAATATTTTTCCTATCTTATTTTCTCTTGCTGCACCGGATAAGATGATCTTCGGTACTTTCTTTTCCTGATATAATCTTAATGCACCATTTAAGCGGTCTTCTAGTGCATACGATGGTTTCCCACTTTTGTATACAAGACACCCTGGCACGATCACATAGTCCACTTCTTTGATCTTCTCTGTATGATCTACAGAATATGTCTGGCGTTTTGCCGTCTTTAATTGTACATTGCAATATATCGTAAATAGTAAACCTACGATTCCAAGTGATACTCCCATCGCAATCATTGTTTTCATTATTTTTCCTGCCATATCCTCACCCTTTTGTTTTTTTAATCTTATATGGTTTTTATTTAATTTTCTTCTTGTTTACGGTTATTGTCCCACGCAAGATAAGCATTCATAAATCCATCCAGATCCCCATCTAATACTGCACTCGGATTTCCACTTTCAAAATTTGTTCTGTGGTCTTTTACCATGGTGTATGGCTGCAGTACATAAGATCTGATCTGGTTGCCCCATCCGTTATCTCCAACATCTCCACGGATGTCTGATAGTTTCTCCAAATGCTGCTGCTGTTTTAACAGATATAACTTTGTCTTTAACATCTTCATCGCCTGATCTTTGTTCTTGTGCTGTGATCGCTCATTCTGGCACTGTACAACGATTCCTGTTGGTAAATGAGTAATACGGATTGCTGAATCTGTCTTATTGATATGCTGTCCACCAGCTCCACTCGCACGATATGTGTCGATTCGGATATCTTCATCTGCAATCTCAACTTCGATATCATCTTTAATGTCTGGCATGACATCACAGGATGCAAATGATGTTTGTCGCTTTCCTGCTGCGTTGAATGGCGAAATTCGGACAAGACGGTGAACACCTTTCTCTGATCTCAAATATCCATAAGCATTCATCCCTGAAATCTTCACTGTGACAGATTTGATTCCTGCTTCATCTCCGTCAAGATAGTCTAAAACTTCCGTTCCATAACCTTTCTTGCATGCCCATCTTGTAAACATACGGTAAAGCATTCCTGCCCAGTCACAAGATTCTGTTCCACCTGCCCCGGCATGTAACGTAAGAATTGCATCGTCCTTATCATATTCACCGGTTAACAGCGTTGAAATGCGTAATTCTTCATATTTTGTCTCAAATTCATCCATCAATGCCGTTGCTTCTTCGATCAGATCTGTATCCTCATCTTCCTGTGCCATATCGATCAATGTCTCGATATCTTCGTATTTTGTTTTCAGATCATCATATTCTTCCACAACACTTTTTAAGCTTTTGACTTCTTTCATAACATTCTGGGATTCCTCGACATTATCCCAGAATCCTGGTTCTTCCATATTCAGTTCTAACTGATCGATTCTCTCTTTTTTTGCTTCTAACGCAAGGGAACCACTAAGATCTTCTAGTGGTTCCTGAAAAGAGTTTAATTTATATTGTAATTGTTCTGCTTCAATCATTTACAAACAACTCCTTATTTATTTCTTCCGCAGCAGTTCTTATATTTCTTACCACTTCCACATGGGCAAGGATCATTTCTGCCGATTTTGGCTCCTTTTCTAACATAAGGCTTCTTCTCAACTTCAGCATCTTTGTTTGTTCCTGTGATCTTTGGAGCTTCTTCTTTCTCAATCTTCTGCTCAACCTGTACATGGAACAATGCACCTGTTGTTTCTTCCTGAATTGCCTTTGTCATCTCATTGAACATCTCAAATCCAGCCATACGGTATTCAACAACTGGGTCTCTCTGTCCATATGCCTGAAGTCCGATTCCTTCACGTAACTGATCCATATCATCGATATGATCCATCCACTTGCGGTCGATAACTTTCAGTAAGATGATACGCTCAATCTCACGAAGATCGAAATCTTCAAATTCTTTTTCTTTCTGTTCATATAATGCAACAGTTTCTTCCTGTAATCTTGCTACTAGATCATCAACTCTTCCAGAAGATTTCTCTGCATCTGTTAATACGATCTTATTTAAAGGAACAATTGGAAGCAACTCTGCATTCAGTGCTGCAAGATCCCATTCTTCTGGTGGAAGTTCATCACTGATCACCTGATATACATGGTTTGCAACTGTTTCTTTCATCATATTTAAAACAGATTCTTTCATGTCATCTCCATCAAGAACACGACGACGTTCTTTGTACATGACTTCTCTCTGTTCATTATTAACTCTATCATAGTCTAACAGATTCTTACGAATACCGAAGTTGTTATTCTCGATCTTCTTCTGTGCTTTTTCAATTGTCTTGCTGATCGTCTTATGCTGGATTTCTTCTCCTTCTGGAATTCCTAGTGCATTGTATATGCTGATCATTCTTTCAGATCCAAATAATCTCATCAGATCATCTTCCAGAGATAAATAGAACTTAGATTCACCTGGATCTCCCTGACGTCCGGCACGACCACGCAACTGATTATCGATACGTCTGGATTCATGACGTTCTGTACCAATGATCTTTAATCCACCAAGTTCAGCAACTCCATCTTCAAGCACGATGTCAGTACCACGACCAGCCATGTTTGTAGCGATCGTTACAGCACCAATCTCACCTGCATGAGAAATGATCTCTGCTTCTTTTTCATGGAATTTCGCATTCAATACGTTGTGTTTGATGCCACGTTTCTTAAGCATTGCGCTTAATTCTTCGGACATCTCAATTGTGATCGTACCAACTAAGACTGGCTGTCCTTTTTCATGTGATTTGATGATGTCTTCGACAACCGCATTCATCTTCTCACGTTTTGTCTTATAGATCGCATCGTCATGATCGATTCTCTGGACAGGTTTGTTTGTTGGAATTACAACAACGTCCATTCCGTAAATTTCACGGAATTCCTGTTCTTCTGTAAGCGCAGTACCTGTCATACCTGCTTTCTTATCATATTTATTGAAGAAGTTCTGGAATGTGATCGTTGCAAGAGTCTTGGATTCTCTCTTAACTTTTACATTTTCCTTCGCTTCGATTGCCTGATGCAGGCCGTCTGAATAACGTCTACCTGGCATGATACGTCCTGTAAATTCATCGACGATCAGTACTTCATCATCTTTTACGACATAGTCTTTGTCTTTAAACATTAAGTTATGTGCACGAAGTGCTAAGATGATATTATGCTGGATCGCAAGATTTTCTGGATCTGCAAGGTTCTCAATATGGAAGAATTTCTCAACTTTCTTCACACCTTCTGCAGTCAGCATGATCTGTTTGTCTTTTTCATTGACAAGGAAATCTCCGTCTTCTTCGATATCCTCATTCATTAAAATATCCATCTTAGATAACTCACCGTCAGAACTTCCTCGTTCCATCTGGCGTGCTAAGATATCACATGCACGGTATAATTCTGTAGACTTTCCACTCTCACCGGAAATGATCAGTGGTGTTCTCGCCTCATCGATCAATACGGAATCGACCTCATCGACGATCGCATAATGAAGATCTCTCTGTACCAGATCTTCTTTCTCGATGACCATGTTATCTCTTAAGTAGTCAAATCCTAATTCATTGTTTGTAATATAAGTAATATCACAGTTATAAGCTTCACGACGTTCATCGTTCTCCATATCATTTGTAACGACACCAACGGTTAATCCAAGGAAGTTATGAACTTTTCCCATCCACTCCGCATCACGGGTAGCCAGATAATCGTTGACTGTTACAATGTGAACACCTTTTCCTTCTAATGCATTTAAATATGCAGGTAAAGTAGACACTAAAGTTTTACCTTCACCAGTTCTCATCTCAGCGATACGTCCCTGATGCAGGATGATACCACCGATCAGCTGAACACGATAATGTTTTAATCCGATCGCACGGCTACTGGCTTCTCTTACTGTTGCGTATGCTTCTGGTAACAGATCGTCTAATGTCTCTCCATTTGCAAGTCTTTCTTTAAATTCAACGGTCTTATGTCTTAATTCTTCATCAGATAGCTGCTGCATGGATGCATCCAGTGCCTCGATCTTATCAACTGTCTTGCTGATTCGTTTCAGTTCTTTATCACTGTGAGAACCAAATACTTTATCAAATAAACCCATAAATTAATCTCCTAAGTTTCTTTTTACATTTACTATATCCCCGATTCTTCTGCCTGTCTTCGATGACATCAGGGTAGACTTATATCAATTATATAATCTTTGTTATTGTAACACTTAACATTATAAGGTGCAAGTTAACTAATTGTAAAAATTATCAATAAAATATAAACTTTTTATAATTTTATGCATGAAAAAGGAGATCCTTATTATTAAGGATCTCCTCTATCTTCCGATCTTCTAAAATTCAGGTTCGATCAGTCCGTATGTATTTCCTTTTCTCTTATATACAACATTGACTTCAAATGTATCAGCATTGCGGAATACAAAGAAATCATGTCCTAATAATTCCATCTGTACACAAGCTTCTTCTACATCCATTGGTTTGATGGCGAACTTCTTGCTTCGGATGATTCTGATCTCATCATCTTCCACTTCATCTTCTTGCTCCATAAATTCCTGTTTGAAGCTTGTTCCATCATGTTTCTGATTCATAAGTCTTGTTTTATATCTGCGAATCTGGCGTTCAATGACATCAACAACCAGGTCAATAGATACATACATGTCTTCACTGCCTTCTTCAGCACGGATAATGTGCCCTTTCATAGGAATGGTAACTTCTATCTTCTGTCTTCCCTTCTGAACACTTAACGTTACGTTTACGACTGTATCATCTACAAGATATTTGTCGAGACGTCCGAGTTTCTCTTCGATTGCTGCTTTGATACTTTCTGTAACTTCAATGTTCTTTCCACTAATAATGAATTTCATGGCTCCCATCTCCTTTACCTTTTTTGTATGCATTCATTATAACATATAATTCTTCTTAAGAAAACAAAATCTTTTTATAAATAGTGAACAAAACATATGTTTCTTTTTCGAGTTATCCACAATTTAATTTTGTCGAATTATGGATGTGGACAATGTGGATAACTCTGTGGGTAACTCATTTTTGGCTAAAATATGCCATTTCTGTATGTTGATAACTTTGTGGGTATTTTGTTAGCAATATGTGTGTAATTTTTCCATAAAAAAATCAACCTGCTTTTTGTTATACAACTAGCACAAATCGTCAAAAAGCGGTTGATTTTTAATTTATGAGTCACTATTAAAAAATGGCTTAAATTGTCTGAAAATTAGGAATTCTGGAGATATCGCTCGACAGAGTACACGCAATTGGCCCCGTCGGACACTGCAGTCACTACCTGTCGCAGATTTTTGCTTCTTCCATCCCCTGCTACGAAGATTCCCGGAATATTTGTAACACCATCTTCTCCTGCAATAATATATCCTTTTTCATCTGTTGATAACTTTCCAGATAAAAGTTTGGAAGCTGGTTTTGTCCCAACTGCGATAAAGATTCCATCAACATCTAGTGACTTATCCACATGGTTATCTACATCTTGTAGTTGTATACTTTGAACAACCTCATCACCATCGATTTTTGTCACGATCGTATTCCATAAAATTTCAATCTTATCGTTCTTCTTTACTTCATCCTGAAGGATCTTTGCACCTCGAAATTCATCTCTTCGATGGATCAGATAAACCTTTTCACACATACGGCTTAGAAATAATGCATCTTCTAATGCAACATTTCCACCACCAACAACTGCTGTGACCTTATTTCTGAAAAATGCTCCATCACATGTTGCACAGTAGGATACTCCCATTCCTTTTAGTTTTTCTTCGCCTTCGACTCCTAACGTCTGATGGACTGCTCCGGTTGCAAGGATGATCGTCTTTGTTTTAAGAATATCACCATTTTTCAAGATAATCTCTTTGATCTCATTGTCTGCATTAATTTCTTTTACTTCCGCTGTAATGCTTTCGACTCCCAGTTCTTTGGCATGTTCCGAAAATTTCATTCCAAGATCCATTCCATTAGTCTTTGGAATTCCTGGATAGTTGTCGACTTCATACGTCTGTACAACCTGACCTCCTGGCATATATTCTTTCTCGATCACAATAAAATCAAGCATAGCTCTCTGTGCGTAGATTGCTGCTGACATTCCGGCTGGTCCAGAACCTATGATTACTAAATCGTATATTTTCATAATTTTCATCTCCTTATAAAATTTCCTACTCGCTGGCATGCAGATGTAAAAAGTATCTGCATATGCTCTGCAAAAAATCCCTTCTTCTGCATTCCAAATGATTATTTACATAATCTTCCATGATCTTCTTCTCCTGCAGAACAAAGGCTGTATATAGGAAGTCTATATTATATTTTGTATCTCGATAAATGATGTTGAGTGCTCCATCCATAAAAAACTCTTGCTGTTTCTCCCCTTTGTATTTATTTTTATCTTTCTTATTTGTATGTTAGTTTTAATAAAACTCCACTGTATCTTGGAAGTGTGATCGTCAATTCACTGTTCTTGCCTTTTTTCTTTAAATGGATATTTTCTTTGCGTTTCTTCATCGTTCCACCATACTGTTCCCATTCAGTATGTAACAAGGTTCTTCTTGTATAATGGCCTTCAAGTATTAATTTATAATCTTCCTGTTCTTTGTCAGAGAAATTAAAGATTCCAACGATCATATGGTCAGCTGTCTTTCTTCCGATCGCATAGATACATCTCTCTTCCTGATGACAGTCAAGCCATTCAAAGTTTTCCTTATGGTAGTCGTAATGGAATGCTTTTTCTTTCTTATAAATGTCATTTAATTTGATCATATATTTATGGAAAGCATCATGGATCGGATATTTTAAGATTATCCAGTCCTGTTCCTTTGCCTCGCTCCATTCCCTTAACTGACCAAATTCATTTCCCATGAAGTTTAATTTCTTGCCGGGATGGATCATCATATACATATACATTGCCCTTGCCTGTGGAAATTTGTCTTCGTAATCTCCGTACATTTTCTGTAAGATCGTTGCCTTACCATGGACAACTTCATCATGGCAGTATTCCAGCATATAACGTTCATTCCAGAAATATACCATGGAAAATGTCAGCTTATGATAATCACGGCTTCGGTATTCTGGCCCGGTCTGGAAATATTCCAAGGTATCGTGCATCCATCCTAAATCCCATTTGTAATCGAATCCTAAACCACCTTTCCATACAGGTTCTGTCACTCCGGGATATGAGGTAGAATCTTCTGCGATCAGCATAGCTGTTGGATGGCGTTGTTTTAAACCTAAATTCAATGCTTTTAGAAAGTCAATTGCTGTGTCATTGACTCCTCTGTTTTCATCTCCCTGCCAGTAGATCAGACGGCTCACTGCGTCCATACGGATTCCATCAAAATGATATTCTTCCAGCCAGTAGTTAGCAGCTGATTGTAAGAAACACTGGACTTCTCTTCTGGAATGAATAAAGTTGCAGCTTCCCCATTCACTCTCCCCAGTGTCTTTATTATCATATTCATATAGTGGTGTTCCATCATATAATTTCAATCCGTATCCATCCACTGCAAAATGAACTGGTACAAAATCCATGATGACTCCAATTCCCGCCTGATGCATCATATCAACAAATTTCATTAATTTATCCGGGGTTCCATAACGCTTGGTCGGTGCGAAAAATCCAGTATTCTGATATCCCCATGATCCGTCAAATGGATGTTCAGATAACGGCATTAATTCTACATGGGTATAGTTATTCTTCTTTAAATAAGGCACAAGCATCTCGGCAATCTCGTCATACTGATACCAGCCATTTTCATCCTTTTCGTTCATTCGCCACGATCCCATATGCATCTCATAGACATTGACAGCATCTTCCATGCCAACACTTCTCATCTGCATCCATGAATCATCATGAAACTGATATGTCGTAATGTCACGAATAATAGAACATGCTCCTGGTCTTAATTCCATCTCAAATCCATAAGGATCACAATGTTCCTGCCTATTTCCATCAGGTCCGTAGATGCAGTATTTGTACATCTGGCCTTCCTTGGCTTTGTCTGAGTAGAATAAAAAGAAACCGCTTTGTGCGTCCTGTTCCATAAATTCTTCATTCCAGTCATTAAATTCTCCAATGATCGATATCCTGGAGGCTCTTGGTGCATAGGTTACAAAACGGATCTTGTCACCGTCTTTATGTGCACCCATATAACGATATGCGTCAAATAATTTTCCATCATAAAAATCTTGCCGGTTCATGTCTGTGCCTCCTTTTATCCTACAACTGTTGTTTTTCATTCATATGTATATTATAATAAATATATGTATATAGAACAACCACCAAAATAGAGTTTTTGGCGGGTATCAAACATTTTTTATTGTTTTGTAGATTATCTTTTTATATGATTTTAAAGGAGTTTTTGATATGGTAGAGAAGAAAACTGATCGTCGTATTTTAAAGACGAAACGTGCGCTCAGAGAGAGCTTGCTTTATTTATTAAAAGAACAGCCAATACAGAAAATATCCGTTTCCCTTCTGTGTGAGAAATCAGATATTAACCGCAGTACATTTTATACTTATTATTCCAGTCCGATGGATCTTTTGGAATCCATTGAGGATGAGATTTTGAATACGCTGGAAGAAGATATGATCCAGTTTGAAAAGGAAAATTCGATTTCTCAGCTGATGAATTCGATTATCTTTTATATCAGCGAGCATAAGCAGTTAGTAAGGCTTCTGTTTTCAGATCATGGTGATCCTGGATTTCAGAATAAACTTCTGTTTGCCACACAGCGCTGGACAATGCCGATGTGGCAGAGCCGAAGACCGGATTATGATGCAGAGACTTTATCTTCTTTGCATATTTATATTGTGAGTGGCTGTATGGCTGTGATCCGGCAGTGGATCACGGGTGGTTTTCAGGAGTCTGAAGAGGAAGTATCTTTGATGTTGGAGAAATTGTCTGCTTCTACTTCGGTAGGATTTTTGCAAGGGAAATAATTTTATCTTTTTATTCTTAAAAGCTATTTTTTCATAATACATACTGCTGTTATAATCATCAATTTTTTCACTTAAAAATGAATTACAAACTCATTCAATACTTCCTGCAATCTTTCAAAAAACATACTAGCATGATATCCATCTGCCGATGCATGGGATATCGTCAAGGCAGCAGATAATTTTCTTCTTCCATCTTCTTCCACATATTTTCCAAATGTAATAATTGGAAATAGATTTGGTCTTCCGGTTGGTACCCATGTGCTGTATCCTGTAAAATCCATCCATGGCACACAGGAAATACAGAAGAAGTTTGGTGGCTGCCCTTCTTTTCCTTTTGGTCCTTTGACATCTTTGTAAGTTTCCATATCATTTATGATATTTTGATAACATATCTGAAAGTCGTCATCATAATAAGACCAGATGTCTGAAAATGTATGGTCGTCTTTGTGAAAGATCGTAAAGTTTGGATGCATCACATCAAAATAGCCAGGTCTTCCTTCCTGATCGACTCCCATCTTAAATTCTTTTTTCTCGTTAATGACTTTCCCTGCGCAGTAAATAAATGCTGGATAAAACTTTAATCCACATTTTTTGACCTGCTGGTACAGATTTTCCACATCTAAACGTACTGTGACGGTATAACCGCATGGTATCATCTGCATATAATATTCAAAATGTTTCTGTCGTTCCCATTTATCTGAATCTAGTAAATGAAACATATCAGACACCTCCTGTCTGTTTTCTAGATCATCTCATATCCGCCCAAAACTACTGGCATTTTCAGCACTTCCAGTACTCTCTCAAGCAATACTCCTTCTCTGTTTGGATAATCAAATCCATAACTTGCTTTAATTGCCTGTGTGATAAACTGTACACCCTTATCCAATGCAATTGGCAGACTGTCTCCGTCTAACAGACTTCCGATCATAACAGAAGTATAAGCATCCCCTGTTCCCGGATAGAATGTTGGGATATAGCGACATTTAATCTTCCAGTATGTATTACAACTTCTATCATAAGCGATTACATTAGAATCTTTATCTTTTTCTTTATCTGGAACACTTGTCACAACCACAATATCTGGTCCCATATCTGACAGGCGTTTTACCCATTCTTTGATCTCTTCATCGGTCGTTGTCTGTTTATATTCTTCTCCTAACAGAAGGCTTACTTCAGTAAAGTTTGGTGTAATGATATCTGCTTTTGTCACCAGATGTTTCATTCCTTCAACCAATCCCTGATCCATCGTTGAATATAAATTTCCATTATCTCCAAGTACTGGATCGATCACGACCATGTTATCTTTCGTTCCAAAATCATCAATAAATCCAGAAACAATCTCAATCTGACGTTCAGACCCTAAAAATCCAGAATAAATGCAGTCAAAATCAATCTTTAATTCTTTCCAGTGATCGATATAGTCCTGCATATGATCTGTAAAATCTACAAAACTAAAAGTATCAAATCCACCAGTATGATTAGACAGGATTGCTGTTGGCAATGGACAAACCTGAACTCCCATGGATGAAAGGATTGGTATGATCGCTGTCAGAGAGGCTCTTCCGAATCCTGAAAGATCGTGGATCGCTGCCACTCTTTTTACACTGTGTTTCATATTATTTCTCCTTACTATTTTAAGCGGAATGTCAAGATTCCTTTATAATCGATCACATTGATTTCTTCATCTTGTTTCATCTGCTCCATCATTGCTTCTGGATCTTTGACATCTCTGCTTTCTAAGAATCCTCTTACTTCAAACTGATTCATTGGATGTCTTCCGATAATCGATTTGACCGCTTCATAGTCATCTTCAATCTCACTAAAAAATGCACCTGAACTCATCATCTCGATAGAAATACCACCAAGCGTCTCAACTGCATATCGCATACGTTCTTCTGATACAACATTCACATCTGCTTCTGCTGGCGGACGAACTGGTGTGTTTAGGTATAATCTGTCATATTTTAATTCTTTTAATAACTTTTTAAATTCAAGAATAGAATGCTCATCATCATTAATTCCATCAACTAACATGATTTCTAACCAAAGTTCTCCCTCATACATGCGAGTGAACTTTTTAAGACCATCAAATTCTTCTTCAAATTTAATCGTTCCATAAGGACGGTCGATCTTCTTGGAAATTTTCTGATCATAAGCATCTAAGGATGGCAATACCATATCGGCATGACACAATTCTTCTCTGACCTGTGGATCAGAAAGTAATGCACCATTTGTGATCACTGCAACAGGCTTGTCTGTTAATGCTTTTAATGCATCTACTAATTCACCAAGATTCGATGCTAACGTAGGCTCTCCTTCTCCAACCACGGTTACGATATCGAATTTATCAGAGTCTTTCAGATATTGTTTAAATTCTGCAATGATATCTTCTGTTTTATAAAATTCCTGACGTTTATTTGTCATTTTATCGGTTCTTCCTAACTGACAGTAGATACAAGAATAGTTGCAAGTCTTTTTAGGCAATGGACTGATTCCTAAAGATCTTCCTAATCTTCTGGATGGAATTGGACCGAATACATATTTAAAATCGCTCATGTTGATGTTTCCTTTTCCTATTAATTTTGTATAATTCTTATTATACGGCAGGTATACAAAATTTGTCTATAAAAATTGTGATTTGTAGGTAGTTTGATAAGCTGAAGTTATTGGTGGAATATTATAAAAAGGGTTATATGTCTGTGACGCGCTCTCGCTCGACTCACACGTAGTGGACACTAAATTCGACAGCGATGAT
>NZ_JAGTTT010000028.1:0-34154 GCF_018223505.1 Anaerostipes sp. Marseille-Q3525 | reverse complement strand
GACTGACTTTAAACGAAAAACCATCATTTATAAGCCTTGAATCGTTGGATGATATAACACCATATGATTCTTCATTAGTTCTTTTCCATTTCCACTGTATATAAGCGCTGTCGCCAAATACTTCTTTAAGCTTGCTACTATCTGTAATCTGCATACCTCCGTGATATATAATTACAGATAATATAGTTGAAACAGCATTATTTTTAAAAGCTAGACCCTGTGATGAATCAATCATTAAAAGTGTTGCAGAGTCTCCTTTTATTCTTGTCCATTTATATATTTCCGGTTTTGTGATATCTGGTGTTTTAACACTTTGATTCACGCATGTCCCTAAATATTCTTTTCCATCTGGTTCCAATGATATTCCATTACCAAAAGAATCATCTGCATATGCAAACCAGGTATATAACGTCTGATTTTCTGATAGATTCTTAAATTGATTTGTTAATTGCTCAACTTTTTCTGAAATACCACTTTCTCTGATTAAATAATCTCCAAGCGTTGCCGTCTGTGTCTCATCAATAATTGATACTTCAAGTTTTAATAACCTAGATTGTAAATAAAGTCCTCCGGTTTCATCTACAACATTTACAATATCACCGATTTTGATTCCTTCCGGGAGATGCGTAATCTCGATTTCATAATTTCTTTCAATATCACATTTCTTTTTCAGATCTTTAATCGCCTGTTCACAAAGTTCTTTTTGATCAACTGTATCATAAGTGAATGTTTGAACGATGTGTCCAACATTATCTATTTTGTTTGGCTCATCAGGATTTACATACCTGCTCCATTTAGCTAATGCCTTCCTGCTTTTTAAATAATGCCCCTCAACATAAAAGTCTCCATCATCATATTTGTAATCTTGCAAAGAAATTTTTACTCCAGAAGCATCCTCTGAACCAGTACATAATAATGCAGTCGCCAAATTTTCTACGGATTTTTTTATGGTAATTCCATCGATTTCCCTCCCCCCTCTCAATTGAATCCCTGTGTTTTTTCCTCTCTTCTTGTGAATATTGATGTATTTATTTGTTACCACCAAGCGTTCGATATCAAAACTATAAGACACTTCACACTCAAAGTTCTTCATAATATCAAGGATTCTCTCTGATGCTGTTTGCTCGTCAAACTCTAAAAACTTCTTTACAGAATCATCCGATTCATTGATACCAATTTCGAATCCACTATCATAAATTGCTGATTTGACATATTCCGTACAAGTTCGCTGAACTCCATCTCCATCTGAGCTTTTTAATATCTCATTTAATAGATCCATTCCTGCATCTTCTGCATAGATATAGATATCTCGCTCCTTAGTATCAATTTCCGTGCTTATGATCGTGTAAAACTCTTGTTCATCACCGTTACTTCTTAATATATAATTTCCTGCTTCGGTTAACTGTTCTGCGACTTTTCTCGTTTTTTCAGAATACGTTATCCTACATTCAAACGTAGCAACTCCTACATCAATCTCTTCTGTTTTCTTATCCTCTTTAATGGTAATCCCTTTTTTGAGGTTTGTAGATGCTTGTCCTAGAATATCCATTTTACGATCCGCAAAGTATATGATCATAAGAACACCTCCCGATATCGTAACTTAAATTTAGGAGCGTAATCGCTTTCTACCCAATCTGAATAGCTGAACCCAATCTGATTCATACCTTTTTGCAAATATAAATCTTCCCAGTCGTTTCCTAATGCGCCTAAATCCGGTCGATCTAATTCGTTTAATTTAACGCTTGCTGCAGATGAATCAATCACAAATACATCGTTCGCATTGAATTTATTTTGTACATCATGGTATTCTGTTACGATTTTATCTAGTGTCTCTGTTACTTGCTTAGAATAGTTTTTCACTATTTTCACATAATATAAACCATTACATTTTAGTGCTGATTTATTGTCTTTTTTTGAGACCATAATTGTAATTTTCTTAACTGTTTTTGTTTTGATTGAGTTAAATGTAAAACTCTGTTTGATCCCTCCTAAATTAAAATTAATCACGGCTCCTTTTTTTGTAATACTGGATGATTTGACTGTTTTGATTTCTGTAATTTTCTTCTTTTTATCTGCCACTCTGTTTTGTCCGAAGAACTTATTGTTCAAAGACAAATCGATCTCGGCTTCTTTTTGTACCTTTCCATCAACAATCATTCGATACTTTCCTTTTGTACCATCTGATGCCTTGTAGATGTCTACACCTGCAATGATATTTCCAGAACCATCCGATAAAATCATTTGAAATGCGCCACATTGCTTTTTCCCATCTTTCGAACTGTCAACGCACATCTTCTGTGCGTAATTAAGTTCGAAATCTGTTGCTGCCTCTGACAAAGTGTATGTAACAGTAGGCCCATGAAATCCATTACCTGTTCCAAAGCCTGTCGCTGCAAGATAATAAGTATCTTCCGCTGTTGTGTTATAAGAATGAACAGCTCCAATCGTTCCTGTTTGAACTGAGGATTTATAAATAGTACCTTTATTTACTGTATATTTAGATTTCACTCCATTCCAGGAGTTAGATTTTTTGAATGAATGATTTAATAACACTTTTGTTGTTGGTACAGAATATGTATTTGTTTCAGATTCTACAATCTCCACCTGTTCTTCTGATAATTCATCCGGATTACCAAATTGTAAAACGTGTTCCTCATCATCAAAAAATGCAACATATCCACATCTTCCATTGTTATTTTCTTCTCCACTCTCGTCGTTATAAAAATCCACCTCAAACGTTGGATAACTTTTATAATTTCCATTGTATTGCACGGCAAAATAATCTCCATCGCTTGCTGGTTCTACTTCATATTCTTCTACTGAATACTTAAATGGATCAAGGCATGTAAATTCAATTTCTCCTGTAACACAATTTTTCCCCGGATCTATGTCACTCATCGATGTGAATGTTCCGGTAAAGTACTTATCTGGTTCATCCGCAAAAATAAGTTCCGAATCTTCCACACTTAAAATATCCATCAGCACATTATACGCTTTCCTGAAATTTTCAGCACTTGCTGTCAGTAGTTGATACCCTACTGTGATTGTTCTCGTTGGATATCTTTTATAATTCAGTACCGATCCATCTCTGCTCCCGGATTCAATCATTGTCAGCTCTGGAGCAAGTGATTCTCTTCCTGATACATAAAGTGTTCTGTAACCCGAAATCTGGTTTTCTATGTACTCTCCGTTAATTTTCAGAGCTTCAGAAGGGAGAGTTGCTCCCTGTGAAGCTTCCATTGTATCGGTAAAACTATACATTATTCTCCCTCCTTTACTTCCTTCCAAGTTTTCTGTTCTGCCTTGCTTGCCGTTTATTTAACTCTGCTTCAGTATATGGTGCCGTTACCCTTGCAATCTCTTTTCCGTCAAGATCAACCGGAACAATGACTGTATATTCTGCCTGTGAATAATAGTCATAATCACTGTTAAGACTTCCACCAACATCTCCTGCGATCGCCAGATTGTTAAAGTTAGGAATTGTAATTATACTGTCCATCGTTTTATCCAACGTATTTGCCATAGAAGAGATTCCATTGACGAATCCTTTTACAACGTACACTCCTAAAGATTTCATAACCCTAGATGGTGAGTGAATCTTTAATTTTCCCTTTACCGCTTTAGTAAGAATATTGGCCAGATCTTTTGCCGCCTTATTCAAAGCTTTCTTGTTTGACTTGGATGTCAATCCTTTGATAAATCCCTTTGTTGCATCCTGTGCAATTGTATTCATCTGTTTTTTTAACTTGCTAAGCTCTGCTGTAACTGCACTGTTATAATCTTTGTCAAGCTGCTTAATATATGGTTGATAATATGATTTTGCGTTCTTGTCCGCACTGGTCATAAACGCTGTATAGTCTTTTCCATACTGTTTTAACCAAGAATCACTCTTTT
The DNA here is from genome assembly GCF_018223505.1 of Anaerostipes sp. Marseille-Q3525. NCBI lineage: Bacteria > Bacillati > Bacillota > Clostridia > Lachnospirales > Lachnospiraceae > Anaerostipes > Anaerostipes sp. Marseille-Q3525. Next base: position 30,260 of record NZ_JAGTTT010000028.1, on the reverse strand, counting down.
TTAATAATTCCGTCGTATACTTTAGTCCTTGTGCGGTATCCAAATTCTGAATATCACGCATCAGATCATATGGGAGAACTTTTTTGAGTTTTTCCATATTCTTCGCAAGTTGTTCTACTTGACTTTTTTGAGTTTTAAAGTTTACTAACGAAATATATCCGTAATTATCAGAACTAAACAAATCTCCATAATCTGCTAATTTGCTCTTATAATTATCCCTGTCTGAAATGATCGCATTGTATTTCTCTTGATACTTCTTTCCAAGAGCTGTCAATGCCTTGTCTGCTGCGTTAATAGCTTTCTTCCCTTGTGATTTTATCGTTTTGCTCATGTCTGATTTTAGAATTTTTCCAACTTGCGTGTACGCTTTTTTTAATTTTGGATTTTTCTTTTGCAGTTTTTTTACACCAGCATTAATCTTTTTATTTAACGACTTCGTAACAGAGGATACTTTGCTGTTCATAGAATCCTTATATTTACTTACAGCATTACTTGCCGCATCTTCATATTTCCTGGATTTTGTTGCTTTCTTCATCGTATCGATCGCTGTTTTTGCTAAAGCTTTACTTGCGGATTTCACACTGCTGATGCCATTTTTGATACCAATCGCAAGACCTGCTGCTATGTAACGTCCATCTTTTTTAGTCATTCTGGATGGCGAATGAATCTGTGCCTTAGCCCTGATCGCCTTTTCTGCTGCGGATACCATTCTGGATGCTGCAGCTTCGATTTGTCCTAAACATGAACTCATTCCAGAAGCAAACCCCTGACTGATATAAGCACCTGCACTATGTGCACCTGATCTTCCTGATCGTAATCTTGAATTTGTGCTTGATACAGCTTTTGAAGCAATACCTGGTCCTTTATTTAACCCGCTTCTTAACGAGGATACATACCCATTTCCAGTTTGTTTTCCAGCAGACTTTGCTTTATTGGCTGTACTAGTCATGGATTTATTTATACTCGATAAAGCTGATGTTGCTTTAGATCCCATAGACCCAAAACTTGCATTTACAGATACTGATGCAGCAGATAAGGTTTTCATTCCATTTGCAGTCTGTTGGATTCCTGGTCCTTTACCAGAAATCTTCCCAATACCAATTGCTACTGCACCAAGACTCTTTGCAATCGATCCGATTGATAATCCAGAAATCATCTTGATTCCTTCAGCTGTACTCTTAAATCCTGTTCCTGCATTCTTAGCAGAATCTCCAACGGACTTGATCACTTTAGCAATTCCACCAAGCACGCTTGTAAGTCCGCCACTGATTGCATCCACAACTGTTTTAATAACGTTTCCAAATGACGTAAATCCGCCACTTGTTACAGTAAGAGCTGTTCCTAATACCAGAAGTCCTGCTCCTGCCACTATCGCACCTGCTCCTACAATTAAAAGTCCTGCTCCGAGTACAATACATCCGGCTCCTGCTACTAATGATCCAGCTCCAAATACAATCATAGCCGCTCCAAGTGCTGTAATTGCTGTTGCTCCAGATATTCCATATTGAACAACCGTTGGAAGAACTCCTGCAACAACTGCTAACGATGCTGCAGCTAATAATGCCCCTGCACCTACAAGTACAATTGCTGCTCCAAATGCGATAAACCCAACTGTTCCTGCTGTCATTGCTGGTCCAACGGCTCCAGCGATTGCTATTAATGCTCCAACGGCTACAACCATTCCAGCCATGCATGCGATCGCCGGTGTACCTGCATTTGCAAGTGCGATACTTGCTGCTGCCATAATTGCTAAACCTGCTGCGACTAATACAACCGCTGCACCCATTGCTAAAAATGCTACTGATGTAGCAGATAGTTGTGCTGGTGCAACCGATACACTTTTTAACATTGTTGTCATTCCAAGTCCGATCAGTGCTAAAGCACCAATCATACCAGTCATAACTCCAATCGCCACTCCGCCAGAATTAGCAAGTGCGATGGCTGCTCCTGCCATAATTCCAAAACCTGCAGCTATCGTCAGTACTCCAACCCCGAGCATCATAAATGCTTTTGCTGCCTGCATTGTTTGTCTTGAGCTTTCCATACTTGCAGATCCGACTGCTTTTTCTCCAACTGCAATACCAAATAGTTTTCCTGCAATTGTGGCAATTCCCTTTCCTGCTAATTTAGTAATTGCTGATCCAAACGTTTGTACCGCTGGTGCAACTGATTTTACGATTTTAAAACCTTTGTAAGCTACCAATAATTTTGGCAGTTGTGTTATCAGTGATGCAATTGCATCTGAATGATCTTCGCAAAATCCAGCAAAACTTTTTAGTCCTCCGGTAATTCCACCGAGCATGCTTTTAAATCCAGATATAGATTTGTTAGACCCGAAAGAACCATTTAATTCCCCCATGCTTTTTCCGATAGCGCTTACAGCTGATCCAAAAGCTTGTCCTACTTCTTTTGCATCTGTCTTAAAAACAGTCCAATATTTACCGGCTTTTGTTGCAAAGTTGCCAATCTTACTTGCTATTTTGTTACCATCAACATTATCCAAAAGGTTTGTTACATCACTTACTCCTTTAATTGCAATGCTGGATACTTTATCAAATGCAGGCTGCAGTTTATTTGCCGCCGTCTCTGTTAAACCATCCATTGCCTGACCAACAGTTTTATATTCTGTTGCAAGTTTCGTGAACTGTTTATTCGTTCCTGTCTTAGCAATCGCTGCAAAGAAGTCTTCGGTTTTTACTTTGCCATCTTGAACATCCTTAATTAACTGCTGTGTAGATCTTCCCATCGTTTTTGCAACAGCTGCAATACCTGCAGGTGTCTGTTCAACCATCAATTTGAAATCTTCCCATTGTATTTTAGGTTTCGCAGCCATCTGTGTAGCCTGCTGTGACAAGGTTTTCATTGCTTGCTGTGGATTTTCTGCTGCTGCCGCTAAACCTCCAAAACCTTTCACAAGTTTTGTTGTACTTTTGGTTCCTACTGCATCTAACTGTGCATATGTAGATGCCATATCAGAAGAACTATAAATTGTCTGTTCTGCAAATTTCTGAAGTTCTTTTTTTGTACTTGCTATTTCTTTTTTTGCATGACCATTCATGCTCATATTGCCTTCGAAAGTTTTCCACGCAGCGCTTGATTCATTCAAGCCACTGGTAATCTCTGAAAGTCCAGAAGTAACTACGGACACAGCTTTATTTCCGATTGCCATCATAGCTCCAAAACCAATTCCGCTTTTAAGAATTTTTCCTAAAGATAGTGTGGATTTTTGAGCTGCTTTCATTCCGGCTTCAAATCCAGCATCTCTTGCTGTTAATATTGCTTCAACACTATATGATTCTGCCATCAGCTCTCCCTCCTTCTTAGCAATCTCTTCATCTTCTCAAATCGATCTGGCTTATTCTTTCGTTTTGCCTGATCGATTGCATCTTCATAGTCATAAAATTTCTTAAACGTTGGATAAACTGGTTTCTGCTTATTCTTTCCAGCTTTCTTTTTGGCACGTACAGCAAAATTAAGGAATGCCTGCAGATGATTTCGATAATCTTTGTCTACTTCTTTTAATCTTGCCGCTTCAGCCATGATCTCATATTGTGCAATCGTTAATTGATCCACTTGGTCAAATGATGTAAAGCCAAAATACCGAAAGCAGTCTATTGCCAGCTCCCGGTATATTTCTTCAAAATCTTTTATTCTTCCTGTTGTTTCTTCTTCTGCTTCTCCACTTCTTCTTTGAGTTCTCGTGTCGTTTTCTTCGTAGCATTTGCACTCTCTAAGAAACCCAGTACCGTATCAAATAATTCATCGATATCTGTGTTCCCATCTTCGATATGCTTATCCAGTTCTGTTCGTTCAAGTCGAGGTAAAAATCCTTTGTTTGCTACCAGTAAGACATCTTCTAATGCATCAAGATCTCCATCAAGCATTTCTGCAACTTTATACTGAAGCCCAATATCTTTTGTTTTCCCTTTAATATTTTCTACTGGAACAGCGATTGTTTTATTGATTTCTCTCATAAATCCCATTCCAAAATTAAATTCGTATGTTGTTCCATTGATCTGTAATTCGTACATGTGTTACCTCCTAAGCTCCTGTTTTTGGTGTGTCTACGAATGCATATGCCTGTTCCTGCTGCTGTGTTGTTACAGTTACGTCTCCGTCTGCACCTGTTCCATTAATGCCAAATGTCAGAGAGACCTCTACAAACTCATCTGCATTGGCTGTATATTCAATCTCTGTTAAATACCCCTGAAAATACTTTCCTTTGAATTTGTTATTTCCTGCAACCGCTGGTTCTGCCAGATTAGCTTCCCAAATTTCGATCAATGCATCATCATCTAAAGCCTTTTCCAGTTTTTTAATCATTTCGTCATCTTTCTTTAAGATTGATGTTGCTGTGATCTCCACTTCTGCTGCACCTGGTGTTCTGATAGAACCATCCTTTGTTGCTGTAGAATCAGCATCTTTCGACTTAGTACGGCCATTCTCTGTTGTGAATGCCAATGCTGTACCACTCTGCGTTGCTGATTCAGATAAAATTCGATACAGATAAACAATCTTCTTACCCTGTACCGCTTCATTTCCAAAAAGCTGTAAATTTAACATTGCTACCTCCTAATTAAATGTAAATTCTAATTCTAAAACCCCATGCATAAGGGGTTCTTTTGTCGTTGTATCCGAGAGGATTCTTTGGTTCACTCTTACAAGATTCCAACCAAAGTTCTTTGTTTCTCCGATTTTGTAGCAGATATCTTTGATTTCTAACAATATCTTCGATAGTGTTCCTCTCTGCTTTGGGTTGTTATGCCAGACATGGATTACCTGGCTGACTGCTCCAAAGACTGTTGTTTTGTTTGCTTGATCATCCTGTATGCTGTCTGCAAGATAAACAAAAGGATACGGGGTTCCATCTGGTGGTAAGAATGTATCATGTACACCAATTCCCGTATCCTGATATTTCTTCTTTAATTCTAACAGCAGCTTAGTAAATAACTCCTGCTGTGGGTCCATAATCACCTCATTACCTTTTCTAAATCGTTTTTAAAAATACGTTTTTGTTCATCCAGTGCAGGCTTTATATAGGGCTGTGCTTCCATGAATCGCGTTCCGTATTCAACATATTCTCCATAGTCTTTCGTAGGTCCTACTGCCGCAGTCATTCCATTATCTCTACTACTAAGACCAATACTTCTTTTTAATTCACCTGTAGGATTTACAAATTGAAGTCCTTTGCCTTTTACCCATTCATAATGTCCCTTAAACTCTGCATTTTTTTGTGCTTTTTTCTGCAGTTCAGCCCCGTTCTTCTTGACTACAGTTTTTACTACATTCATATTCATGTTTTTCTTAAGTTTTGCACTTAATTGATCTAATCCATTTACCTTAAGACCACCCATCACTGCACCTCCGATACAATAAAAGTCTGTTTTGTTCGAAGTTTCCTTGAATAATCAACCTTATAGATCTTGTTTTCAATTCTGATCTGATCAAATGGGTGATCATAATGATTCTGTAATTGAAGCGTTAAACTTCCCTGTTTAATCATTCCATAAACGACCTGCATCATCTGTGTTGTTGTATCCATAACCGATGCTTGTTTTTGATCTTCACTTACAGAATCATCTTTGTAATCACCTGTTTCCTGATCATATTCTCCTTGTGTCAACTTTTGAAAGTAAATCATTGTATCATATCTCATAGGAACCTCAACTTTCCTCGCTTTGCATCTTTTTGCATCTGCAAATATGCTTCGATCTCATCCATGAACGGAGCAAAATCATTTGCAGATGCATATGACTGTGTTTCTCCTTCCACATTATGACTTGCCAGTCCTTCAGATCCGATACGATTAAAACGAATGATCGCTACTTCGATAATGATGTGTTCCATCTCATCTGGCGGATCTGTGCCGCCAAGAAGTAATCGAAGCCTTGATTCTACAGAATCTAAGATCAACATCAGTTTTTCATCCTGCGTGGAATCCTCAAAACCAAGCATTGTCTTAAACTTTTCCAGCATTCGCTTTCTCCTTTACTTCTGCAATTAAAGGAACTCCCTGAGCGTTTCCGCTGCTAAGAAGTTCCTCGATTCTTGTTTCATCAGGAGCTGGGTCTAATCCCTGTCTTGGATATGTGTCCCCAACATCATAGTGATGATACACTTTGCCGCCTTTAATATCTTTATAATCCTGCAGATCATGAAATGCTTTTACTACTTCATAAGCCATATCAACACCTCACTATTCTTTTGCAGCGGATACGACATCCCCTGATCTTACTGCTTTGTAGTTACGATCGCACTCAACGATTGTCACATGATTGCCTTTTGCTGCTGTGATCTCTGATACTCCATCCCATTTAGACCAGTTCTTTACATCCATGCCATAAGTTACTGTTGTTGCTGCCGATGCGTTTACCTTATATTTGAACATATTTTTCATAGACATAAGCTGTTCATCTACCGTGATCTCTGTATCACCATCGTTTGCGCCTTCTGCTGCTGTGAGATGTAATTCTCCAAGAGTCTGTGTATCTTTGCTTCCAACACTTGTATAGGCGATCGCATCGAGATATTCACAGAAAAGACGTAATCCCATGATCGCAAATAAGTCAGAGATTGCTCTTTCATAAGTTCCCTGTGCATGGAATCCAATAAATCCTGTTGTTGGGTCTGTTGTGTAGGATAATCCAGCTTTTACAAATTCACTGTCTCCTGGATCAACGTAATAAGCTACGATATTGTTTAAAGGAGTAGCGATTACAACACCTTCTGGGATCTCGGAACTGATAAATACCACATCAGCGCCTAAGAAATTCTTCATGTACTCAAATCCGAACGCTGTCTGCAATGTGATATCTGCTGCACCAACATATTTATATACGTCAAGTGTGTTAACCCATACGGCTACACCTGTTGCAGTTCTTTTCATCTTCTTAAATTTGTCTTTTACTCTTCCGATGGACATTGCAACTGCCATCTGCCATGTTGTTTCTGACCCTGTGAGTGATCCAGCTTTTAACTGTTTATAGAATTTATCGCTAACCTTATTCTGAAGATCTGATTTAAATTCTTCGTCTGTATCGTTCACTGCGACGTCATATCCTTTTTCAGCGATCGCCTCTAAAGATACACCCTTTCGATACTTTTCAATCTTGATTGTATCAAATTCCTTTTCTGTTACTTTGTACTGAGAATATGGGATTTCTTCTCCCTCTCCAATATCTCCGGATTTCAGCTCTCCTGTTACTTCTTTTGTTTTTAAGACGCTTCCATTCTCTTTTCTGATCATCCTTGCAATACCAAGCACATCTAATAATGCCTGAATATTCTTTCCGAAGGATGTTACAAAGTCGATTTCTCTTGCTTTTACTTCTAAGTTTCCCTGTCCAGTCATTCCGTCTGGTGCTGCAAATAACTGCAGGTCTAATTTATATTTTTCCATTTCTTCTCCTTTCTTTACTGGAACAGATTGATATTTTCTCGGATCATCTTCTGACGTTCGATCGGGTCTTTGATGTCCATGATCTGTTCTTTTGTGATCGTATTTCCACCGCCTGTTCCTGCTTTTGGTGGTCTTCCTTTGATTGCTTCTTTGACTGCTGCCTGCACTGCTTTCTTATACATTTTTGCAAACGATTTAACCGCGGTATTAGTTCCATCTGCATCGTCTGCTACCAAATTGCTAAGAAGTTCATCTGGAATGTTGATGCTTTCATCCGCTAACATCTTTCGTGCTGTTTTAGCCAGTTCAGTTCTGGCATTCATCTTTTTCAGATCTGCCAGTTCTTTTTCTGCTTTCTTTGCACGATATTCCGCTTTTTCTTCTTTGGTCATTTTGGCGAGCTTTTCTGCTTCTGTCAGCTTGTCGTCAGTCAGTGCCTTCCATTTTTCTTCTGCATTGGTCACTGCTGTTTTTACCGCTTTGTTCAGTCTGCGGTCAAATTCTGCCTGATTTCCTTCTAGGCCTAAGAAGTCATCAAACGACATTGGTTCATTATTTCCAGCTTCTGCTCCGGATCCATCGCCATTCCCGTCACCGGTCCCACCGTCATTTCCTTCTGTGAACAGCTGTAAAAATAACTTGTATTTCTCCATATTCGCTCCTTTCGCCCTGATCCGTCTCTTTCCAGATCATTGCTAATAAAAACTTAGTTTAACGACATTTCGGTCACAACAGTTACACGATCCAGACATAATCCGGATAAGCATTTGAAATACTACAAATGCCAATAAAAAAGGAATCTATCAAAGTTTTTGATTTCTCTGATAAATCCCTGTATTTGATAAAAGCCTGTCCAGCTTTTAAATCGTATTCTATTTTGTCATTGGTTAGATCATGAATCGACTTTACCAGGTTCTGTAGCAGCATCGACACTGATGCACATACAATATCTTTGCCATATGCAGCATAATTTGCATGACCTATTACTGCGATTTCATGATCACGTACTTTTATTTCAATCAATACATCACTTCCTAAATTTTTGCATAAAAATACCACTAATCATTTCTAATCAGTGGTATCTACTAGTTATTCAAATATCCATTCTCATATAGGTAATCGTTTTCTTCTACCGTCAAAACTGAAAAAGGATTTACCCATGTGTCATCTTCTTCTATTGGGCCGTTATATTCATACTCTGATGGAATAAAGCCAAGTTTTTTGCATATTCTTTCATATTCTTCATCAACAGCCATATTAAAGTACCTCCAAAGATATTCCTGCATCATTTAATCTTTTTATTACTTCTTCAGTGTATCCTCTTTTTTCTAATCGGTCAAGACCTGAAACAGCAATTGGTTCATTATATTTTTTTGTATCTACCGAATAAATATATATTTTTCCATCATGGCATACAACAACACCTTTCTTATATCCTCTTTGCATACAAACTCTTATATCTGGAATACTCGGCACACTACTTCCTGGATGATTATGTATAGCAATAATGGAATTTTTTTCAGATTTATCTAGTAATCGTTTCATCGGCTTATTCATTTTAGCCTTGCTTTCTACATTATAATTTTTATTTATTGCATATTTACCAGTTTTACTATCAATAAATGCTAAATCCTCGTATTTCGTGCCTGATCTATGCTTAATCATTTCCTTAGAAAGTTTCCATGCTGTTCTATTAACCTTTGTTTGATCTGATATATTATTGAATTTTTTTCTATATTCAGTAGAGTTAATTAAATCCTCTCTCGCAAGCGTATCCTTATACATATATTTTTTCTTACTTTCTTCTTGTTCTACTGAATTTTTCCATTCTTCAAAATCTAATCCATGTTCTGAATATGTATCCAACCACTTCTCATAATCACTATCATCCATATAAGCCGCTGTACTGCAATGACAATACGGATGCATCGGAGGTGCATTCTCTCCAGGCATCATGTCCTTCACTTTAAATGCCTTTCCGTCCAACGCTCTGCATTGACTGCACGCATCCGCTTTTTCACATGCTATATATTCATACTCTTCAAAACCATTTTGTATAAACGACTGTTTCTGGGCTTCTGTCTGAACTCTTGCAAGTTCTGTAACCATCAGCCTCATTGCGTTGCTTTCACTAACTCCAAATCGTTTTTCTAAATGTCTCGCAAGTACACTTGGATGTTTTCCTTGGATCAGCCCTTCCTGAAGGAGCTTATCGATTTCTGATTTTAACATCGACTGGTGCGCCCAGATACGTTCGGACCAAGTTGCATTTTTATAAGATGCACCAACGATCACTCTTGCCTTTTTAGCATTATCATTGATCGTCTTTCCGAGAATACCTGCTTGTTTCCTCATTTCTTCTTCAGTCCGCTGCGTAAACGCATCTCCAAACATCTTCTCTATCTCATCATAACCACCCACCAAATGCATTCCTATGTTGGCTTTTAGCAGCTCTAAGCGGTTGATCTTCATTGCTGCATTATAGTATCGCATCTCATCATTGGCTTTCTTTGATAGATCTTTGTTCTTAACATATCGTTTCGCTTTCTTTGCATAGGATTCAATGTCAATCTTAGCGATCCGCTTCTTAGCTTCTGCCATTGTAATTCCTGATTCTTTTGCATATTTCACATAGAATCCGTTGATTTCTTTTTCTATGTTATCAAGCATGTTTGCATAGATATCGTCAAGTTTCTTTTGATATTCTGCTTCATTTTTGATGTTTTGCTTTCTTTGACGTTCTTCACGATCTCTCCAGTAGTTTTTACTGCTCATTTACCTTATCTCCAAACATCTGCTGCATTACTGCATCTTTTGGCTTCTCTTCCTCTTTTTCAATGCGTTCAATCTCTGCCCTTGGATTATCTACAACACTTAAGACCCCAAGCTGCGTTTCCTGTGATACAACACCAGAAAGATTCTGTGCGATCTGACTTTCCTCTAGTAAGTTCGCTGGAACGTTCGGTGTAAATTTGTAGTGTAACTTCACCCAGTCGTCTTTTTGCATGGTATTTCCTGGATTACTAAAGATCAGCTTATATCTTCGGTTCATCCCAGAGGTAAATTTACGTTCCTTGGTTTTTCTAAGATTGCTCATTCCTTGCAATTTATATGCCATCGCAATACCAGAACTTGTCCCAAAATTTTCATCTGAAATATTTGCTACCATAGCAATTAAAAATATTAAGTTTTGTAATCGATCAAGCAAGTTTTCCTGTGTCGTGTCTCCGTTTGGCTTCTGTAAGAAATCAACGATTACACTTTCTCCATCTCCATCAAAATTAATCACACGGTCTGATCTAACATGTTTCAGTTCATCTTCATCTAACAATGTTCCGATGATCTTTAAATATGCATCTGCAAAGTAATCCACATCATTTGCTTTCTCACTGATTGCTTTGTTAAATGCATTGATTATAGATAATACTGGTTCGAATATTCCTTGGCATTCTTTGTTTTCACGATATTCCGTAGCCGGAACTCCATCAAAGTAATGTAATTGTTCTTGATCGTCCCAAACAATCTTTCCTTTTATAGTGAACCATCGAACCTTTTCTTGATCCGATACACTTCCATGTAAGACATCGTCTTCGTCCCTATATAACCGAACAAAATAACGTTCCCTCTTAAGCACTGAATCATCATAGATCATGAACGCTTCGGTTGGATCTAAATATATGATTCCGACGTTTCCATCTTCATCGTTATAGTACATTTCGTACCCTTTTCCATAAATAGAACAAATTTTAGATAGTTCTGCGTTATTGTCATCCTGATCATTGTACTGATCAAGAAATTCTACATATTTTTCAATGGATTCCTCTCCACCATCTACTGTGATCTTAACCGGATTCCCAATGAAGTACCCATTCATCGTATCAACAATATACTTTGCGAAGTTTACTGCGATTCTGTTATCTGGCTTCCATTCTGGCTTTTTAGATTCGTGAAAGATTGGAAAATCTGTTTCGTAAGCATCTTGTAATTGCTTATACCGAAACGTACTTTCTGCAGCATGTCTCATGATGAATTTACTCAACTTCGCATCTGTTAGTTCTTCGTCTGGCGATATTCTATAAATTTCTTTTCGCATTATATTCCTCCTTTCACTTTTGTGTTTAGTCTTGGTTTCTGCTTTCGTTCTTCCTCAATTGAATAACGCAGCATAGCCATTGCATCATCAAAAAATGGAACTGGCTCATCCAGATAAGTATTTGTTCTCTCATCTTTCTTCCACTTCCATTGTTGTATTTCTTTAATTGTGTTTACACAGCTTGGATAGATGTGTATCCTGTGCTGTTTCAAATAGTCAATTTGGGCACTGACACTGTTTGGTTCCTTCTTTACTCCTTTAGCCCTGTATCCTGCTTTCTTCCACATCTTGATTCGATCTGGTTCCGCAGAGTCACACCACATGCGAAGCTTTTTATTGAATTTTCCTGCTGCCTGTTTAATGATTTCTTCTGTATCCATTTCGTAAACATAGAGTTCCTGACATAAATACAGATCACCATCTTTAAATCCAACCTCTCCAATACAGTTTGCATGGTTAAATCCAAAGTCCTGTGCATTTACCATGTAATCAAAGTGTTCTGGTGTACGATCAAATTCTTCTATGACATAATTTTTAAGGATTAATCCTGCAACTTCTCCCCATTCGCCTAGGCCATAGACTCTATATCCTTCTGGATCTACTTCTTTACGTCTTAACATTCGTCTGTGGTATGCTTCATCAATAAATCGGTTCTTTTCGTAGGTTGATTGATGTGTTAATACATCCGGATCAACGCGATCAAAGAACACTTTCTTGATCCAGTGGTGTGCCGATACAGGGTTAAATGTCATTCGGATCTGATAGAACTGACCTTCAGGTAATTCGCCTCTCAGTCGGTCGTCGATAATTTCAAAATCTGACTGTGTGATCTCTGTTGCTTCTTCAATCCAAACATCGGTAAGTTTCCCACGTTTGAATGTGATTGATTTCAGTTTTTCTCTCTGTCTTTCGTCGTTTACACCTCGGAATATGATCTGATTATGGTTACTTTTGCACTCTATAATCATATTTGATGCATTGATGTACCAGTATCGTTTATACTGTTCTCCGAACATACGAAAAATAGCACCCTGCAATTCTGCAAAAGTGCTATCCCTATTCGTTACATCTGCTTTTCTGACACATAAAAGATTACGGCCAGGATCACTCATGAGTCTCAGAATATAATGTTGTGCTGTATCCATACTCTTTCCGGATCCGGCAGAGCCCTTCATCACAATGTATCGTTTTTTGCTGCGATCGACTTCTTTAAAGCAAGGATTTGCCTGTACTTTTATATTCATCCAGTATCATCCTCACCATAGTCGATCGTGATATTAAGATCCATGTCAACATCTGTTTCAACTTTATCAGTAAAGAGCGCGTATCTTTTACCAAGAAGTTCTGCAGCCTTTAGTCGTTCTTTTTCTGATGGACCTTTTTCTATTATTCTGGCTTCACTGCATCCATCTCCAATTCCTTCCACAACAATCTCCTCTGCATTACTCTTCCCACGCATTACTGCGGTTAGGTATTCAATCACTTCCTTGGCATCTGCAGTTTTCTCATTGTGAATCTTTTCCATTTGATCAGCTACATACTTTTTTACCTCTTCAATCCTTAATAATCTACTTGCGGCAGCAGCCGCTACGTCTCCATCTTTTACTCGCGGATATGCAACTCTGTAAGCCCGAGATGCATTCAGGTCTATCAGGTATTCATCAGCAAATAGCTTTCTTTTTTCTGTTAATGCCATCTAGGCTCACTCCTTTCTTTTAAAAATGGACCTCCAGGGATTCGAACCCCGGACCGATCGGTTATGAGCCGATTGCTCTGACCTGCTGAGCTAGAGGTCCGTAAATTTATGCACGAAAAAAGACCCGGGGGTCCGAAGATCACCCGAGTTTATTCTATCTGTTATTTTATACTTTTATTCAATTCATCCATTACTTGTTTTTGATCTTCAGACATATCTGAATTTATAGTTTTTCCTTCTTTAATCCCATTATCATCAGAAAAAATCAATTCTAGCATATATTTAATGCTTCTATATGTCAAGATCATAAAAAGAAAGAAAAAATAAATCCATAAATAAAAACTATACGTTCTTACTTGTTTTTGAAAACTTTCATTAAAATACATAAAAACTGTTACGGTTGCACTAAAAAGTCCCACCACCACTGTTCCTTTTATATATTTTTGAAACAGTTTATTAGTATCTTTTTGAAATACACGCATAACAAATTCAGATTCTTTCTTCATCCCCATGATTACTGGCATTATTGCACCGAAGAACCCAACAATCAAGCCTGTCATGGTTAGTACACTATCTAATGCATCATATAAATGTTTATCGTTTATATAATTTATTTTACTCCACCACAACAAGGCAACAACAATTAAGCTCAAAACATACGGATATCCTCTTTCTAAATAATATGCTACTGGATTCCATCTAGTATTTTTCATTTAACCATCACCCTATTCTATTAATAGAAATTTATGTAATTCCTCTCTTTTTTCAACAAAACAGCGTACCATTCTTTTATATATCACGTCCGTGTCTAGGGTTTCTCGACTTTTTAAAGTAAATTCTATCTTATCGCTTGTTACATTATCAAATAAATCGATAACTTCAGCTGTAGTATCATCATCGTCTTTTACCGTAATTTTAGCCCCACTTACATGATAACTGTCTTCTCTCACATCATTGATTATATTTTGAACAGTATATCTGTCTAAAGTTTCTATGCCAGAACGACCTAAACTTATCGTCACATGCGCACAAACTCCTCCAACATCTGCACATGATTTTATTAGTTTACCCAATGGTTTTTTGTCGTCTGTATATGATCGATTTAAATTTGCAAATGAAATATCAATCTTTTTATAATAGTCCCTCTCAAAAGCTTTTTCATCAAGAACAAAACTAATAGGTGACAAAATAAATTTCTCATCCCTATTACCGTTTAAATCAGTTACAATCTCTTGGAATTTTGTAGGTGATATAGAAAATCTATTCATTTGAAACATTATTATTCCAGTTTCTCTTTCGTAAACAAAAGATACATCTTCTCCTATATACTCGTCATCATCTAAATGTAGCGGCTCTGCTTCAGTATTTTCCTTGACTTTTGATGGAATATTAGTATCTCTCATTTTCATTAATTTAACATACCATAAACCATAGTCCTTGTTTGTGCGCATTGTTTCAATTCGATATTTTAACCCTGAATGCTCAATTTCTCTTGTTTTAACAATTACTCCTCGTCTATATAAATTAGCTAATAATTCACCAAAATCAAAAACTTCCGGACTTGACCATTCACCGTTATCTATGTAACTTTTTCTAATCTGATAATAATTAAACTTTATTGTTCTCTTATATTCCATTTTTATCTACTCCCGTGCGATCATCATTTTTTTTACATTTTAGCACTATTTGGTATCTTATACTACATAATTCGATAAAAAAATTAAACGCACTGTAACGCAGAACATATGTTCTACTTTTATTATATACGCTTTTTTCAAGATATTCAATACAAATACACAAAAAGAACACCGCATTTCTGCGATGCTCAAAAAAAATTTGCACGGGCGATTGATTGGACTCTATCCAATTTCCTCAAGTATAACTATAACACACTTTTTTGTTTAATTTGTTTAATCTTTTAGATTTTCACTAACTATTTGAGATATTCTGCCTTTCGTATATCCCAATTGGTCTCCAACTTCCTGCTGCGTCTTGCCATTTAGATAAATGAGTTCAAAGATCTGTCTTGCATTGCTATCAGGAATCTGACTGATAAACTCTTCAATCTCTGTCAGAAGTTCGTCCACCTGTTCCTGTCTTTTTTCGTTAATTATCATCTGCCGATAGATCACATCTGCCTGTTTCGGCTCTGACATCGAAACACTCATATGCGTTTCGATATAGGGGAACGTGTTCATGGATCCTTTTACCTTCCCAATGACTGCCGGAATCCTCTCTGCTCTCTCATTCAGTTTCTCCGTTTTCTCTTCCAGCATCTTCTGCTCCCTCTTCAGAAATCGATACTGCCTTAGCTTTTTCTTATCCATGTCTTACCTCCTGTCACCTGTGTTGCATCGGCATCCTAAACATCTCCCCAGTGTTTCACGCAATGTCTATGTACAAAACAATCTGTCCTTCTCTTTGTTCTAGACCACTCTGTCTCATCGTCCTCCGGATCCATCGCTTCGCCACAGACCACGCAGCGGGGATGAGCCCCACCGTGTTTCTCTCTGGTCTTCTTGTATGCGTTCATTGCTGTCCTGTTATTTTTGATCATTGTCTTTCTTCCCCCCCACCTGCATCATAGATCTCACATGAGATCACCTTATTGCCAACTCCATTATCGACAACTTCAAAATCAACATCATATCCGATCTCAGCCAGATGATCGATGATCCCAAAGTCATTGCCGTTATCCTGCGAATGAATATAGACCTTCGCAAGCTTCTGTCTGATCTTTGCCATAATTAATTCACTCCTTAACTTTCCTTAACGATTTTCTCTGATCGTAAGCTCAATGCCGGTCTCATCTCTGATTGCCTCCAGGATATCTGCCCACGTAACTAATCCATCATTCATGCATTCTGTTTTCAAGTTAAACCTTGCTTTGAACTGATCCAGCCGTTTCTTACCAAAACCAAACTCGTCTCTCAGCACCATGACGCTCATAGCAAGAACGGTATCCAAGATCTGCTCCTTAATCTTCTGTGCTGCTTTATCCATTTCTCTATGATCGACAGGAACCTTAATCCCTGTAACTCTCCGGCGTTTCATTTCTCTCTCTAAGGCTTCCGCTCCACCTTCTTTGACAATGCGTAAAGCAAGTTCCAATCCTTCAGTCCTGCCTTCCATCTTTGCATCAATCTTTCCCATCGTTCTCTCCTTTCACGCTCTTGATCCTTGCCTTTAAGGCATCCAAGAACGAATCCTGTGTAACTTCCTTCGCTTCCAGTGCATCCATGACATTTTCATCATATCCACCGGCAGTAACCAGATGATGGATCACAACATTCTCTTTCTGCCCCTGCCTGTAAAGTCTGGCATTTGCCTGTTGGTATAACTCCAAGGACCAGTTAAGTCCAAACCAGACAATGATATGTCCTCCTGCCTGAAGATTTAATCCATATGCTGCACTTGCTGGATGGGCAAGTAGGATATCCATCTGTCCGTTGTTCCAGGCTGTGATGCTGTCCGGATTCTTTAACTCTCCGATCCGAAGCTTGCTCTTTTTCAAAGCCTTCTGGATCCGTGCCTTATCATGCTTGAAATTATAAAACACTAAAATCCCTTTTCCTGTATTTGCATCGATGATCTCTTTTAAGGCTTCGATCTTCTCATCATGCACCTCATGGTATACGCCGTCTGCATCATAGACAGCTCCGTTGCAAAGCTGCAGTAATTTATTACTTAAAGCCGCTGCACTTGTAACATCAATAGTCTCTCCATCGATATCCGCGATCATCGTTTTTTCCAATTCTTCATACTGTTTCTTTGCTTTATCCGGAAGTTTGATATGGCGGACATTATCGATCCGTTCTGGTAATTCCAGATAATCTTCTGCTTTCATGGAGATACAGATGTCTTTGATCCGTTCGTTGATCTCTTCATCTGCCCATGTCCTTGGATTATATTCATAGATCACATTTCCATTTCTTGCTCCTGGTGTGAAGTAATTATCACGATATCCGGTTAAAGTCTTTCCTAGCCGTTCTCCTTCATCCAGAAGATAGATCTGCGCCCACAGGTCTTCCAGTCCGTTCGGGGTTGGCGTTCCTGTAAGCCCTACGATCCGATGAATGTGACTCCTGACACTTTTTAATTTTCGGAATCGTTTGGCCTTGTTGGACTTAAAACTTGACAGCTCATCAATGATCACCATGTCAAACGGCCAGTCATTTTTATAATAGTCAACCAACCATGAAACATTGTCTCTTGATAATACCCAGACATCGCCGGGTGTGTTGATCGCTCTGATCCGCTGTTTGATACTTCCAAGGACTGGGATCACCCGAAGCATTTTTAAGTGATCCCATTTCTGTGATTCCCTTGTCCATGTATCTTCTGCGACCTTCTTCGGTGCGATGACAAGAACTTTTCGGACTGCAAACCGATTGAACCTCAAATCATTAACTGCGGTCAGTGTGATCACTGTCTTTCCAAGTCCCATGTCCAGGAACAATCCTAAGACCGGATCTGTGATCATGCGGTTAATACAGTATCTTTGATAATTGTGTGGTACGAATTTCATATCATGCCTCTCTGTTCTAACTCTGTGATCTTGTCCAAGGACTTACCCGGATTCCATGCTTCGATCTCCCAGATCACCTGATCAATATCTTTTTTGTCATCAAGAACTGTTGCATAACATCCCGTTGCTAAGATCTTACGGATCTGAACTTTCTGAAGCGGTGTTGTTTTCTCTCCTGGGCGTTTCAATTCTACGAATCCAGATTTTCCACATTGAAGGATTACAATCCTGTCTGGTACTCCGGCATTGCCCGGGGATACAAACTTATATGCCATACCGCCGACCTTTTTTACTTCATCCCTGAACTTGGATTCTATATTGCTTTCTCTCATGTCATTCTCCTTTACCGTAAACATGTAATCGAAATTCCCTATATATATACGCGTGTATGTGTGCACATGGGGTACGTTATACTATTACCCTTTATATTTTATTTTTAAAGAATTTAATGTTTACAATGTTTACATTCTATTCAAATCAAGTATTTATGCGGTTTTTCTCGTAAACATTCATTTGTTTACAGTATGTTTACCTTGTTTACATTTCCAAA
Source organism: Anaerostipes sp. Marseille-Q3525 (assembly GCF_018223505.1). Taxonomy (NCBI): domain Bacteria; kingdom Bacillati; phylum Bacillota; class Clostridia; order Lachnospirales; family Lachnospiraceae; genus Anaerostipes; species Anaerostipes sp. Marseille-Q3525. Next base: position 11,994 of record NZ_JAGTTT010000028.1, on the reverse strand, counting down.
TATTGTATGTTTACATTTTTTATGCTTGCACCTCTTTGTTTACACGAATGTAACCTCTTTGTGTGCCATAAGGACCGAATCTTGCAGATGATACTCGATCCCATCCGCCAATACAATTAAGAATGCTATTAATCTCTATGATGTCATACCGTTTCATCTGTTTGAGATCACCGCCGAAACACTCACACCATATTTCTGCCGCACAAATTCTTTCTCTATCTACTAAATTACTTTCATCCTTTACCTGGAATTCACTATTGAAAAATGATCTTCTCTGTGCCTGACTCTTTTCCTTCCAGTCTGTTGGAATCTTCTTCTCCAGGAACTCTCGGATCACACCTTCCTTCGGAGATGCTTCTCTATAAGTTTCTTGCTTCTCCTGTGCCACTTTGGCAACATCGCCAGACATATATAACGGTTCTCCTAACATCCATCTTGCAACTGCTTCTGCCCATATCTGATCAACTTCTGCCGACAGTTCCTGAAAGATATTCTTCTTTGGTTTCTGCTTTCCAAGTCCGATCGGCCAGAATCTACGATTCCCCGTTCTGTCCTTTAAGAACTCCTTGTCGTTCGTAGTTCCTACGATGATACAGTTTCGTGGAAAATTCGCGGTCCTGCGTCCATACGGCATACGATAAACATCCTCTTTCTTACTTAAGAACTGTTTGACCGCATTCATCTCTGACCTGTTAAATCCAGTCAGTTCTCCTGCTTCAATGATCCAGTATCCCTGCACCATTTCCGCTGCATCTTTCCCTTCAAACGTACTCATTGAATCAGAATACCAGTCCTTGCCTAACATTGAAAAGAATGTACTCTTTCCAACACCCTGTGCCCCAGACAGGATCAGCATATAATCAAATTTACATCCTGGATGCATGGCTCTGGCGACTGCAGCACACAATGTCTTCCTTGTTGCTGCACGTACATATTCAGAGTCCTCTGCGCCAAAATAATCGATCAGCAGTGTATCTAATCGTCTGATCCCATCCCAGTTAAGGCTTGTAAGGTATTCACGAATCTTATGTCTTTTATGTCGGTTTGCATAGATCGCCATGCCGTCTAATATCTTCTTTTCTCCTGTGATCCCGTAAGTCTTCTCCATGTAATGCCTTAATCCGGCATCATCTTCATCGGTCCACGCACGATCCTTATAAGGAAACTCCGGATGGAACTCCCACGGCATCGGTCTGCAGACAGTTGCCCTGTTTGCAAATTCATCATGATATAATCGGTCCTTTAAATTTGGATCGTTTTCCAGAATGATCAGCACGTTGTCGATCGTCTTGTTTGGCATTCCTGTTTGTGAACTGCAGCTTAACTTTTCCATCCAGTCAAGATCTTCTTTTGATATCTCCTGTGAAAATTCGGACTGTGCGCGTTCATATCGTTCTGCAGTAATGACTTTTGCAACATTTGACTGTTCCATCGCAAACTCGCACATCGCAGAAAAGGACGGAAGTCTTGTGACCGGTGTTCCTTCCTTTGATTCATAGTCAAGTTCATAAAACTTATGGATCCGGACCAGATCAAATGCATTACACAGTCTGCCGCCTGCGGGATCTGTGGCATGATGGCTGTATAAGAACAATCCATCCTCATACAGCACAGCCCCACCAACTGTCGAACCCTCCGTATAGGTATATCGTCCCGGATGCATATCACATGGTTCATAGATACCATCCAGAAACGCATCCATTGCCTGTTCCACTGTATACGTCTTACAAAATGCACCGACAATCCCTTTCTTCTCTAATGGGTTTCCCTGTTTTTTGATACTGCGGTCGCGAAGCTTTACCGCTCCTGGTACTTCCGGCCATTGTGTAATATCTCTCCAGTTATCATACGTTGCAAGCATCCCGTCTTTACTTAAAAATGGCTTGTCTGCATAGCAGAATCGATACTGGCTGTCTTTACTGCAGCTTGGCCAGTACATTAATCGGACTGTTTCGAATGTTGTTGGATCAAAGATGCCCATTCCGATATATTCTGCAGCACGTCTTGCGATTGGCTCATATTCATCCGGAGAAGCCGGCTGATCCAGTGGCAGAATAATTCGAAGTCGAGGTGCTGCCTCTTCATGCTTCCTGGTACTGTAGATTACATAAGAACAACCAAGGTTTTCTAAGATACCGATCACTTCATCGGTTCCACCCGGCTTTATATGATCAGCATCTAATGTGATCAGATAGCGATAACCGGCATTTTCATTTCTTCGCTGTTCTCTGGAAAGTTCTCCACCGACAAAACCACCGACATCCTTGATCTCATCTTGTTTTGCTTTGCGGTAACCCATATACTCCGCCAGAGTTTCTTCCGTTCTGATCGGATGTTCAAGCTTCTCCACAAAATCAGACCAGTACATCTCCTGTTTCAGCCAGGTCTTTGATCTTCGGCTGCTTCCCGTTGATATTTTAATTTTTAAGTCATTCTGAAACATGCCGTTCCTCCTACTCTTTCTTATAGAAATCTCCTGTAAATCCATCTGCATTTAATGGCAGTCCTTCTGCCCACTCCGGAGCCTTGCACATCAGATCAATGGCTCTCTCCAGTGTCAGATCAGAGCCTTTTGGCACTTCCGCTATGATCTCGTCATGAATATGGAAGTTGATGAGGTAGCCACCGAATAACATATTTCGGATCGCATTTGCCAGCAGATCTCTTGCCACTGCCTGTACAATATTTTCGACTAGCTTTCCACCATACGTTTCAAGTCTCTGCCATTTCTTTGTCCCGTCAATGCCCATGTATGTGATACTCTTGTTTCCCCATGCATTCTCTCCGATCTGTGGATCCGGATAAAACAGACATCGTCCGGAAGGAAGTTTGATCATGAAATAATCCGCATCTCTCATAAATGTGATTCCATGTTGAATCTGATTTGTTGTCCCAAGTGTTACCGTCTCGATCGCACAATTCTCTACGGTATACCAGAAATCCTGAATCCGTTTGTTCGCTGTTCTCCATCGGTGTACGATATCTGGAAGTTCTTCTTCCGTAAGTCCCATTCTTAAAGCGCCCATCTGGATCAATGCCCCGGTACCACCTTGGTATCCGAGGGCTAATTCTGCGACCTTTCCTTTTGCTCTGAGTGCATATTCCGGATTTCCTTTTTTGATCTTTTCAATAGGTACGTTAAACATACTGGAAGCCGAAGCTTCGTAGATCTTGCCGTGAGTACGGAAGACCTCCAGTCTCCAATCTTCTCCGGCTAACCAGCTGATCACTCTCGCTTCGATCGCAGAAAAGTCTGCAACTACGAACTCGTACCCATCTCTTGGCACAAATGCCGTCCGGATCAACTGAGAGATCGTATCTGGCAGACTTCCATAAGTCAGTTCAAGCATCGCTGCATTTTCCTGTTTTACTAGATTTCTAGCCAGTGACAACTCTGGAATATAATTTCTTGGAAGGTTCTGGACCTGAACCAGACGTCCTGCCCATCTTCCTGTTCTGTTCGCGCCGTAAAACTGTAATAATCCGCGGACTCTGCCATCCTTACAGACCGCATTTTCCATAGCTGTATATTTTTTCACGGAACTCTTAGCCATCTCTTTGCGTTTCTTCAGAACATAATAGACTGCGGGATTTGCTTTTACTTGTGGCGCTTCTAACAGTTCGTTCACTGCTTCTTTTCCTAACTTGTCGATATCTTTTCCAAGCTGATCAGATAGCCACTGTTTTAATTGGGCAACACTGTTTGGGTTATCAATTCCAGAAACACGCCGGATATCATCTCCTAGCTTTAATGCTGCCTGATCACTTAATTCCAATGCCCCATTGATCAGTGCAAGGTCCACCTGAGTTCCTTGCTGATTAATAGTCTGGTCATAATGCCAGTTCGTCCATTCCTGTATCGGAACTGGATAATCTTTTAAATGATCTTCGATCGCACGTTCCACTTCCACATCCTGTTTGCAGTATTCTTTAAACAGATTCCATTTTTCCATATCATGTTCTGGAAAATTTCTTGTACGTCCGCCATTTCTTTTTGTAGGTTTGCATGGTACACAGAAATAACGGATCAGTGCTTTTCCAACTGCCATCTTTTGTTTTTCCTGAGAAAATCCCATTGCTTTTCCAACTCCTGCAAGTGATGCCGGATACCCACAGTAAAGAGAGTGGATCATTGTACACTGCCACTGATCCGGCCAGATCTCGTAAAACTGACTTAATGCATTGATCTCGAAGTTTGCATTATGTGCCATCTTGATCGTTGCCGGTGCTTTCAGATCATTGATCACTTTTTCTGGAAGTTTCTCTCCCTGTGCAAGATCTATGATCTCAACTGGTCCATCATCATAGGCATAAGCAAACAGTAGAATCTGAAAGTCCGGCGACTGTACATATTTGTACAGCCCGGACTTTGCAATGTCTACACTACTATAGGTCTCGATATCGATATGCAGGATATTCTTCTGCGGGATCATAATCCCATAACTCCGCCGCCATTGATCGGAGCCCCCGTGATCGGATTAATTCCAGTGACTGGATTCATACTCTGCTGCGTTGCTGCAGCCTGTGTGTTCATCTGTGGAACTGCTGCAGTCTGGACATTTGCCTGTGGCATTGGTCCAAAGTCTTCCGCTGCTGTTGTTCTTCCTGTTAATGGATCTCCTTCTCTTGTTTTCTGGACGTTGTTAAGTCCACACCCAACACCTCTGTTTCCGTTCGTGTTATATGGAAAGAAATTTAAAGAAACTCTTCCATAGCATCCAGCATATACTTCTGCAGGATTTAAGATTGCCTGACAGTTTGCATCGACAACTTCCGGTCTCTGTTTACTGGATGCGGTCATAACCATATGCCCTTTACACTCTTCTCCGAACGGCTCTCCGTTTGGTCTTGTTCCATCCCCATCATGCATCGGATTCTTCAGCATTGCCGGCATCTGTCCGTTGAATTTTGTAGAGACACCTTCCTGTGCTGCAGCCTGCATTGCTGCTTGGATCGCATTGATCGTTGCTGTATCTGTCTTAGGGATCAGGATCGTCACAGAATATTTTTCTTCCTGTCCAGGATTGTTTGCATGTGGCTGAAATACGTGTGGAAATGAAAATCTTACTTCACCTGTTGTTACTTTTGTATTACTCATAATTTTTTACTCCTTTTATTTAAAATCTTCTGCTGCTGTTGTTTTCGGGTTATAGACCGGACGTTTATCAGATTCCGGTGCAAGTGTCGGTTTTCCATTCGGCTTCTGGATGAACTCTCCACAGATCGTCTGGAAGTCTTTCTTTCCAACCATCCTCTCCAGATCTGTTAGGGTAAGCTGTGCTCTTTCATACAAAGTCTCTTTTGGAAATCCATTCTGTTCCAGAACATCCGCCATCTTCTCATAATCCGTGATCATACGATTGCTTCTGCCCTCAACGATCTTCCATCCAGGAATCTCTCCGCCATCAATCAGTTTTGTCTGTGCATAGGACTTTAATTTTTTATGCCATGCAACTAACTGTTCTGCTTTTGCAAGGGCTTCTCCCACCTCTTCATCTGAAAGCTCTGGAGGAAGTTTCGTTTCATATGTTTCCAGAAGTTCCAGATTGTCATAAGCTCTCTGTCTACAGTTTAAGACTTTGCAAAATCTGCAGTGTTCTCCGGAACGAAACTCTCCTTCTCCTTTGTAAGCTAATTCAGCTTTCGGTTTAACTACAACCTCTCCCCATGTTGTCAATTCTCGCTTGTTCGTTTTCCAGGTAGAAAAGTTATTGAGTCTTGGCTGCACAATATGAAAAAAAATGTCCTCGATTGGATATAAAAATCCGTAAGCCTTTAATGCTCCTAACGCATACAATCCCATCTGCGGATTCCCACCTGCATTTACTGGAACACCTTTTCCGTATTTAAAATCGATGACATGCATGACCGACCCGAAAATCAAGATGCAGTCTGCAGTACCGAATCCATCCGGCACGTACTCATCAAACTCAACTCTTTTTTCCACCGCCATGTATGGCTTTTCTGGAAGACTGTTACTGAGTGTCTCCACATAATCAACATACTGATCCGTAAATCCCTGCATCTCTTCCTGATACATCCCATTCTTTTTGATCTTGTTCATTCTTCTTGTGTAGGTTCCAGTCTTTAATGAATCTGCAGTTAGCTTTAACTCACAGATCTCATGTGCCAGAGTTCCTTCTTTTGTATAAGAGCTCTCTGTATCTGGAAGTTCATCACACAGTTTCGCGGAAGGAGTGCAATGAATCCACTGCACTGCTCCGCTTGCTGATAACAAAGCATGTTTTCTTTTCTTAGCCATCTTAGATCACCGCCCCAATCGCTTTGATCGCGGATGCAAACTCCCCATACTTCTCCTGTGGCAGATCCATCAAAGTCTGTGCACCTAATGATGCCAGCGCATTCTGTACATCCTGCATCTTTCCGGCATCGATCAGGCCTGTTGCTGCAACTGCCAACTGTTCCATCGTATATGTAGGAGTTGCGGTAGCTGTTGGCACTGGATTAACTGTAGATGTTGTATTTTGAGCCACAGGTGCTGTTGGTGTGGTCTGTGTTGTTGGTACAGGCTGCACATTCTGTACTGGCTGTGTACTCTGTACAGTTGTACCTGTTGGTGCAACTGTTGCCCTTGGCGCGACTTTCTGCTGTACTGCAGGTACTACCTTTGGTGTATCCATCTGTACCTGTGTTTCTTCTTTCAAGGCCTCTGTTGCCTTCGCTAACGCAAAAATCGCATTTGCCAGATTGTCAAGCCCTGTTACTTTTACTGTGATCTCCATTGTTATGTCCTCCTAATTCTTCTTTGTTTAACAGATACCCGATCCCTAATATCTCAAAGATCAGGCTTGTATCAAGATCTTGTCCAGCTTTATACAGCCGGACAAGAGTTTCAACTCTTTCATAAGATGCTGCTAATTCATCGTATACTTCACGACTGATCAGCAATCTATCTTCTTTCATTGTCTCTTCTCGCTTTCTGTGTTATAATGCACTTGTGTTAAACTATTTATATCTGCACCTTCTGGAGTTGCCGCTTCAGGGGTGCATTTTTCTTTTATAAAATCTCGAATTTCTTTCATCTGATCAAGCCTTCCATTGTCGTATGCAACTAACTCCACACCGCCAGTCTGTTCCAGACGTTCGATATGTCGTTCTTGATCCGCAATATCTTTATCGAGCTTTTCAATAATTTCTTTTTCGTCAACCATCTTTTTCTCTCCTTTCATTTCATCGTTAACTTGTCAAGCATCCACTCCATTGCTCTTTGTCCGATTTTTGTTCTGGACAGAGCTAAGCAAATGATCATACTGACTGCCATGTATAAGCCAAATACTATTGCTGTTGCCATTTATGCTCCTTTCTCTGGTTGATACAAAATTCCTGTGACTTCCCAGAATAGCTTTGGACTAATATAATAATTTGTCCTGCTCTTTCCGGATTTTCTAAATGCATACCCGATTGGAAGCCATCCTGCTTCAATACCTGCCCGAATGAAGCAAGCATCTTTACCCATCTTCTCTGCAGCATATGCTATCGGCACGTTTCCCTCTGGAAACTGTTCTGGTGCATTGGTGTATGCTGCTAAAATTCTTAGATCTTGTCTTCTACTCACGTTTCTCACCTACCTTTCTTCAGATGGCTTAAGTCTCCGTCCGATTGAGTGCTATTTTAATGATTAACCAATTTTACAGAGGAGTTTCGGGGTTACATGTATCGGACAGAGGATTAAGCCATCTGTATTATTCTGTTGTCTTTCTTTTGCACATCCTAAATATAGATATAAATGGATGTTCTTTCTAAGATCACTGCAACTGCAAGAATATCTATTATTACCTTTTGCAAAAGAAGTTCCTTCTTCATTTCGCTATATGGATCTTCTTTCTTCAATTTCCTATAAGCATATATTTTTAATAATGCTTCTAATGTAAAGAATGCTATCGCAACAAATCTTGTGATATTTATGTATTTCGTCTTTCTCACCTCCTGGTTATTTAGTTAATCCATTTTAATTGGATTTCTTGGGTAAAAAAATATAGTCAATTGGAATACCATATAATTTACTAAGTTCTCTCCCTTGCGACATTTTCGGTTCAGAAGTCCCTTTTTCCCAGCTAACGATAGTCTGTTTTCCAACATGCATATGTTTTGCGACCTCTTCCTGTGTCATTTCTGCATTTACTCGTGCTGAAGCTAAAGAAATTTGAAATGGTACTGCTTTACCTTCGTTTATTTCTGTCACATCATCACCGCCTTTCTTTAATTTCTGTATTTATTATAAATCCATTTTAAATGGATGTCAATACTAAAATCAATTTATTTTTGACTTTTAGTTGCAAAAAATCAATTTTTATTGTACTATATTAATAACGAAGTGAGGTGATTTAATGTCAGATGAAAAGCAAAAGAAAATATTCTCTAAAAATTTATCTTTCTATTTAGAGAAGTCAGGAAAAAGCCAAAAAGAGGTGGCTAAAGCTATTGGAGTTATTCCCCAAACATTTAATACCTGGTGTACAGGACAGTCCATTCCTCGAATGGGAAGCGTACAAGCTCTTGCTGATTATTTTGGAATTGGAAAATCTGATTTAATAGAAGAAAAATCCGATCAAACTATTGAGCTAACTAAGAAAGATGAAAAAGATATTGCAAAACGATTAGAGCAAACTCTTGATCAATTAGAATCCGATCAGGATGGATTGATGTTCTCTGGAGAACCTTTAGATGATGAAACAAGAGAATTATTAAAAGCAAGTCTCCAGAACAGTATAACCATCGCAAAAATAAATGCTAAGCAAAAATTCACACCAAAGAAATACAGAAAATAAAGGAAGTGATTCATTGGATATTCGTAAAAAAACAAACTCACTAAAGAAAAAATATGGTACGAATAATCCTTTTGACATTGCTAAGTATTTAGGAATCAAGGTTATATTTGAACCATTAGGATCTATTAGTGGATACTACAACAAACAGCTTCGTATGAAGCAAATACATATAAATCATGATCTTTCTGATCACGATCAGCTATTTACATGTGCTCATGAGTTAGGGCATGCAATCATGCACCCAGATGCTAATACTCCGTTTTTAAGGAAACGAACTGGACTTCTGGTAAGTAAAATGGAAATTGAAGCAGATAAATTTGCAACTGAGCTTTTAATTGATGATGAAATTTTTCTTGAATTTCAAGAATTTACTACTGGACAATTGGCAAGAATGCTTGGGTATGATGAAGAGCTTATCAAATTAAGATTAAAATAGCGACCACTTACTGCAATAAGTAGCCGCTACCTCTAGTGTATAAAATATGTAAACTATACAAATTGATTATAACATACTTTTTATATGAGGAGGAAAAAATATGGAACTAATTGTAAGTATTATTATGATAGGTATTATGATATGGTTTGTCTTTTATCTCTTGAGTATAATCTGGCCGCTTCTTTTAGCTTTGGCTATTGCTTTTGTTGCTTGGAAAATTTACGAACTTTTTTATTACAAAAGTGCAAAATTTACAGAAATAAAAGAGCGTATTGTAACTTACATTAACGAATGTAATGACTTAAACGAACATATCGAAAGTTTAAAGAATACGGACCTAATTTCTAATAAAGCTGATTACGGGAATGCTTCTTATCATGATGCTAGTAAATTAAACTACAAAAGAAAACACTTAAAAGAGGAACAAAAATATGCTCCAAATGTTCACCATTGTTCTCGCACCGTTTGTAGTAATGCTCAGAACAAACCTTTTGAATATGTTTGTAAATATTTTGGTATAAAAGCAGACGAGAAAACTCTTTCTAATTTCGAGAGTATTTTAAATAATTTCGATGCTGCCGAAGAAGGTAAAGAACATCTACAGGCCGAAAAAGAGAAAATCTTGCATAGTATTGAAAACGACGTTCCGTTTTTAATTAAAAAATTCAGTAAAAAGAAATTAGAACAGCATCTTGGATTCGAAGAAGTTGATATGAGTACCGCATATTTTCCGAAATACGTATTCGAATATGTTAGCTCTGGTGGAAATGCTTCTATGAATTGTGATGTTGTTATGGATATTGAGAATTTAAACAAATTCGTTGTATTTTTATCCGAAAAAATTAAATTTAACAAAAGTGTTGCCGGGCAACGTGCTCTAATGACTAGTAAACTTCGCCAGCACATTAAAGAGCGTGATAATTTTACTTGCAAACAATGTGGTGCATCTGTTGAACAAGAACCACACTTACTACTTGAAATTGATCATATCATACCTGTTTCTAAAGGCGGATTAACAACAGAAGATAATCTTCAAACTTTGTGCTGGCGCTGCAATCGTAGTAAAGGCGCTAAAATTCAATAAAAGAAACCCGCCCAGCTACCAACTGGACGAAACATTGCGACATCGCAACAACAGAACTTTGAAAATATAATATACTTACCCAGGAAGTCGTCAGGCGGCAAGTCTCCAACACCGCTCCGAGCATTGCGGAAAGGAGGCTCTTATGAGTACATATGAGGAATTTATGATCATCATAAATGTTGCACTATTAATTATTGCCATTCTGAACTATACACATAAAAAATAGCCGTCCTGCCCCTGGTAAGTGTAGAACGACCATTTTTCGTTAAGCATTCGCCGGAGCGGATGGGTTTGCTCCATCGTGCCGACTTCCTTGTTAAGTATATTATAATCAAAGTTCTTAGATTTTTCAATACTAAAAATGCACAGTTAATATTAGATAAAATTATAAAACTAATTAACCAAGGAGAACCAATATGTCAAACCAAACAAAAAATAGTATTTATGCTGCTACACGTTACTCTCTTTTAATTGACGATCAACTTACTTTTGAATCTCTTACAAAGACAAAAGAAGAAATTTTTAATAGCTGGCTCGAAGAATTATACGCAGAAAAACATATCACAATTAATGTAGGACAAGATCAATATATTATATATTGTGTAAAAGTTAATGATACCACTTATATTTTGAATTTTGCTAAAAACAAAGAAGAAACCATAGGTGTAATGACTGATACCGATATTCAAAGTCAATCTGTTCCAAATTATGTTAATTTTTATATTCCAATTAATACAGCCAGACAAATTATTCTTATACAAAAAGCTTTAAAATTTTCTGTAAAATTTGATACACAAAAAAACGATCTGGTACGTGCATTAAATGAAATTTTTGAACCCAAAGGATTAACCATTTCTATTGATTTCATTACTGAAAAACAAGAGTTTTGGAATTTTGTAAAAGAAAACAAGGGTTCTATAAAAAAATTAGAAATTCAGCTTACGGCAAGAAACTTCTTAGGAAGTATACGAAGCGTAACGGAATTATTAGATGAATGTAAAAAATCTTTCAATAATACCAGTACCAAACTTTCATTTTCTAATGATCAGGGAAACTTGAAAATTCCTGAGAATGATGAATTTATCAATGATGCCGTTAGCTATTCATCATCAGGATGCGGATCATGGAAAATAACAACAAATGACAAATCCAGATCTTTATCCAGTGCAAACCGTATAGCACAGCAAACCATTGACATCAATAATATTTCAAATTTAACAGCGGACGATATCTTGCATTTAAGAAAGGCTTTTGATAATATTAATTCCATCGATGATACTAATTTAAATGATGATACTAATTTAAAATGAGTTGAAAGGAGGAAATAATGAAATCAACAAGTGCAAAATTAATAATAATTTTTGTAGCTTCAACAATTGTTTCATTTTTTACAAATGGATATGACGTAAATATAATAAATTATTCAACCATATTAAATACACTAATGAGCAGTTTTGCGGTTTCTTTCGCTATTGTTGCTATAATGTTCACTATCTTAGATCGATACAAAGAAAAAACCTGTGATCCAAAATTATTTCTAGAACGTACACAATGTATTTTATCAGAATTAATTGAAGATACAATTGGCTTATTTGCTTTAATCGTATCTCTATTTATTGTTTCGTTAGCAAAAAATATAATTTTAATTTGTAACTTTAAGTATTTTAACCTATATAAAATAATAT
>NZ_JAGTTT010000027.1:0-35162 GCF_018223505.1 Anaerostipes sp. Marseille-Q3525 | reverse complement strand
TCTGAATGTCACTAGTAATCTTTGGTGTATATATCATAATAAATTCCTCCGTAGAGAATTTATTATAATGTGATTTTGTACATTTTTAAATGATCATTTCTGTACATTCTTATATTAGCATTTATACCTTCGGATTATTTTTTACAAAATACATTTTGACATCAGACTTGCCTTTCTTTTTGAATTTTGGAAAACCACATTGTCGTTTGAAAAATCTCTTGAAAGCCGTATATCCGTTTTCAATCGACTTCTTTACCGATTTTGAATAAACATCCTTAATCCATATTTTTTCTGGATGGTTTGGGATATATTCATTATTTAACCATATACTAAAACCATTTCCAGTCATAAACGTATCTCCATTAGCATATAGTTCCTGATTATGACTCAAATAAAAATTATAAATATATCTACATACACCAATTGTCTTATTAATCTTAATTCTCTGTTTTTTGGTTGGGTTAATTTCTGTCTTATAACTCTTTAACACTTTCTTTCTCGCTCCTTAATTTTTTATATTTTTAATCTATATAACCTACAACTCAAAACATATAAAATTAATATAATGTCTTAATATAATTCTTTATTTAATAAAATAATTATAAATATCTCCTACTTCTTGAATGCTCGCCATGTTGTATCTGGATTATCATCAATCTCCCAAACATAAGGATCCGAATCTCTAATCGTACAACTTGGCGCCCTACCTGTCATTGTACATAAAGGACAAGTTTTACAATCTTCGTCTGTTCCATCAAGATAATATTCACACGTATCCTGAATCACATGTAATGCGTTTAAAATTTCTTCAGACGTATGTAGCTTAGTTTTCCCCATTATACTTCTCCTGTGCTGTTCTGTATTCCTCATAAAATCTTTCTGCATTCTTTCCGCATTTTTCCGGAATACAAATTTTATTCTTACAGACTTTACAAATACCATATGTTTCGGTAAATACAACGTCTTCACCTAAAATAGGCATAATCGTAAAGTCTGTAAAAAGTTTATATGTAACTAACTTATGACAATTTTTACATAAAAATTTCTCTATAAACATCACTCTCCTAGCTCAATACCACACAACTCTTTTGCCAGTTCTCTTACGGCAACACGACCTACCCATACTGAGTCATCATCATCTTCATCAACAGAAACATCATTGTTATATAAGAATTTCAACAAGTCTTCCAATGTATGAATATTCTTCTTGACCTCATCTACCTCAAAACGAAATCTCTGCTTTAAAACTTCTTTTACTTCTTGTTCTGTACAATACAAATCCTCAGGAAAGATATGATATTCTTTCACGGATCTTCCATCGTCACAATACATGACTGCATATTTTCTTTCTGGGTCCAATGATTGTTCAAATTTAGCAATTTTTCCATGTTTTACAATGTAAGCATCGGTACGATAAGGAGAAAAATACACCTCATCTCCTACTTTGAACTTACTCACGTTGATCGCTCCTTTCTATAACCACGCCCATATAATTGCACCTATAGCACCAACAATATGTATAACGCACCATATCTGAGAGAATATACTTAAAAATCTTTCAGGAAACCCTTTTGGATATGATATATATAAATATTCATCTCTATGGGTATAAACCCACCACCATATTCCAACATAAATGACACATGCTATGAAAATACTTATTAATTGGATTATCAATTTTACATCCTTCATAATTGCTCCTACCATTCATTGAGTTCAAGACCGCATTCATCTCTGTTAGCAAAATATTCAGACTCGACTTCGTGATGGACGTCATTATACAGTTGATCATAATATGCTTTTTGCAATTTGAAATAGGAAACCTTTAAATCTTTTTCGTAGAATTTACCTTGCTGTCCATTTTGAATCTTTCGATAACCAATTTCTGGGTGATAATATGTGACTGAATTGACCACACCATTATAACGAATATCCATAAAAATTCCTCCATCTTCTTGTGCTTGATACCTAACTTGATGCCCGTCAATAAACCCATATGGATGCCAATCATAATCATCAGGGATAACAGCAGGTTCAATAACGTCAAAGTATTTTTCCAACTCATCTCCTGACATCACACCCAGATGGACTCCATCCGTACCAAACCTAAAATTGATAACATTTTCATCTGTATCAATCTTAACAATCTCGCATACCTCGCCAAGATTATCGAAGCATCCCATTGGCTTCTTTAATTTAATCTTACGATCTGTATTTAATTCATTAATATTAATCATGCTGCCACCTTACCTTTCTTACTAAAGTGTTTGTTCCATGCATTGACCGCTTCTTGCTGATCGGCAGTTAGAGGATCGTTGAATCTTTGCAATGCTTGTACGATTCGTCCATCTTGTATTTCAATCGTTACTAAGGATTTGTCTGGTTCTTTTGCATTTCTCAAAAACATGATATGACATTCGCCATCAATAACTCGATCTATGTAACTTGCCACACAATTATTTTGCTGTACTGCTTCATCTTTAATGTCTTGAGTGGAGTCTGGGTAAAAGAATCTCAGTCCTTTATATGTAAATTCGTATTCTTTATTAATACGGCTCTTAAAGACTTCTTCCGAAAATTCCCTTTTCAATCTCTTATAATTCCTTGTAACGATATCCATTGTTGTTTTGAAATGTCTTGGATATCTGTCAAATTTATGACTGATTGCGCCCATCATACGAGTATAATCATATAATTCTTTGAGCAACCAATTCATATTATCAATTGCCTCAAACGTCATTATTTTATCTATATAAATAAATACATCTACAAGATTATATCCATAATTTTGATCCAAAAATGTCAATATATCCATATAATAACTTGTATTACGACCATCAAAGAAATACGTCAAATCAGATTCAGTCAATGTCATATATTGTGCCTGTAGTATTGTTTGTACATGATCTGGATACCTTTTATAAAAATCAACAAAATCATTACTTAACAATCGTCTATTCTTCACACCAAGACAATAATTTCTCAACCATTTTGGTACTTCATTAATTGAATATCTGAAATCTTCTACGACTTGTTTATGTGTAAAGCCTATGGCAAAGAACTGCTCACACATAGAATACTTACTTGCATATTCAAACAAAGTTCCTAAATTATAATCAATGAATCCCCATGTAGTTCTTCCCATTTCACAATTTCTTCGCCAATTTACATATTTTAGAAACTCTGCATACTGTGGATCGGACACAAACAATTTATCCAATTCATCAGCTGAATGTCCAGACAAAATATTGTTCAAAGCTTTCACTTTTTTACCACTTTTACCGTAGCAATCACCATTCGATAAATCATATTTACAAGTTTTACCATCATCCAGATGGAAAATAATAAACTTACCTTGTTTTTCTGCTGTGATAGTGTTTCAACTCCTTTCATTTCGCCTCAAATTCCTATTTTATATCATTGCATTTACACCCATGATCGAATACTACAATGCCCCATCTTAAGATAAAAATCATATATATATGTACATAATTTTTTCTCATCGTCAAATATCTTGTCAGACATTTGCACCCACCAAGCATGCAATCTTTTCTTTTCTGTATTCAAAATTAACACAGGAATATGACGTTCATATGCAATCGCAATCTCCATAGATGTTCCAATACTTTTCGGATCATTCGCATTTACTACAACAAGATCACTATTTCTAACAAAATTTGTATCAAATCTCATTACTTCTTTTTCTGTATCATGCAACTCTGTTTGAAAATTGTAATAATCAACAGGGTTAATAATATTAACTTCTTTCATATTAACATTAAGAATCCTACGCATAGCAATAATTTGATTGCAAATTCTTTCTCTCCACTCATTCTGTTCTTCAAACGACAGATCCTGCATACCACCAGCTAAATAAATCTGAAATACGTTACTCACTGTTTCATTTCTCCTTTCACAACATACGACTCAATCAATCCTTTTCTTAGTCGATCATTCATATCCTGAATCGCTTCCTCAATTGTTCTAAATTTACATGAACAAATATGCTCTTTTGTCAAATTAACAAATGAATATGTGCCATCGGATTTATTCTTAAAAATAACAACTACTGATTCTTCTCCGTTCGGCTTCTTGACAATAAATCGAAGTGAACCCTTTTGTGTTTCCTTTTTGTTTTCAAGTAAAATAGTATAATTGATCTTTAACCAGCTACCATCTGCCCATACTTGTTTAATTTTTTCTTCTGCATTTTGAAGTCTACAATGTCTATAATCAATACTCTCGATATTATAGACAAGTGATTCAATGGCTTGTTTATCATTTTTTATTGTAATTTGACCATGCGTTCCATTTCTTCCATTTGCAATCGCATCAATAAATTCTTCTACAGTATATTCTTTATCAAGCACAACATCATATTTAGTACATTTATCGTTATCAGAACGTGGGCGTTTTATTAATTTAAACATCTCTGCCACCTACTTTCTTGTCAAATGTTTCTTGTAAATTTAACCAAAACTGCCCATCGTCAGCAAATCCATAATGATCCGCCATTGCTTTTGCAAATTCTTTGGTAACACTTTGTGATCCGTCAATCAGCCCTTTGATATAATCAACGTCCATGCCGATTTTACTCGCAAGCTGATAAGGAGTCATCATGCAAGATTCAACGAATTCTTCTAAGCATTCGCCAGGGTGAAAAGCAATTTCGTCTCTAATCTTTACATACATATCACACCATTCCTCTCACAATTCGTTCATTTGTAGTTGCCAAAAAATCATTGATACGATCCCAATCTGGTTCGTTTGGTAAAGTTGTATGTTTATAGTCGTGTTCAAATTGACGAAGCAACCCTTCAATTAATTCTATGTAATATTTATGTGGTCGATATTCTCTCCATTCATTCTCCTTACCATAATTGTATACGTGATATTCACCTGCGTCCCCATTTCTAATTTTTATAAGGTATTCTTCAGCAATATCAGAAGCGCACATAGTTCCAAGCTGTAATAGTTGAATTCCTTGCAACAATAATCGAATTGCATGCATCATTGATTTGTTCGCTCGTTGTATTTCTGGTGAATTTTTAACCTTGTAATACTTAGAATTTGTATGACCAAGGCAGTCACAAATATATCCTTTATATGAATGATAAACTCTTTTAGATAAGAACATATCTCTATTTTTGATCAACTCCATACCAATATCGGATACATATAAATAACGGTCTGGTGCAAAATATAACAGCTCTAAAAACGTAGGATTACCCTTAGCAAGCATGTTGATCATCTTAATATGTGAATGTAGCACAGTATCAACGTCTTTATGATCGTCTGTCTTCTCAAGATTATTTGGATTATTATTCAACAAAATCTCTCTTTTATCACTAAGGAAAACACCACGTAAATCAATGTCAGAATCCTCTGTATCTGTTCCGTAGGCATAACTTCCACCTAACGTGAGAAAAGCGATTTTGTGTGGATAATCTCGCAAAAAGTCATACTCTGGAGACGAGTTTATGTAATCTTTTACTTCTTCAATAGTCATGATCTCACCTCTTTCTAATATCCCATCGCCCGTTTGAATCTACTTAAATGCCCATAAACACCTTGTTGTGTCATTCCAATCATCTGTCCAATTTCTTTTTGCTCATATCCTTCTAAACGAAGTTTGATAATTTTTTGCTTTACTTCTGATTGGCTATCAATTATTGTTTTCCAATAAACATATTCCATAGCAGAAGCGACAACATCTACTTTATCTGGTAAAATATTCTCTAATACCATATTCTCATCATCATATCCATTCAATGTAGACTCTAAAGAAATTGCATCCAAATGAACCCTCCTAACTTCACTATTAATTGATCTAAAATAACGAAAAATATCAGTCTTTAATTTTAGGAAGAAATATGATGTAAATTTACTTTTCGAAGAATCATATGTATATGCTGCTTTGCATATTGCGACATGTGCAATCCCTAAATATGTATCATAATCAATCAGATTTTTAAATTTTCTACCATAAAAATACTTGATCAAAGAATAATTATCTTCAATCAGCTTTCGCTGTTCATCATTTAGTTTCTTCACATTTCTTTGCCTCCTGTTCTTTAATAAATTGCTCTACTTCATCTGTATAATCTAACTCAAAATAATGCTCTATAGGTCTTCCAGGATGACATACGGGCATATCTATAGCGTTTGGAACTTCTGTGTTTATTGCTTCATAAATATCACACCTATCTTTTGATGTAGCCATTGCTAAATCATGTATAGAATATTTCTTTTTAATACATGGAATTGGAGGATCGTTAAACAAGCAACTAATAAAAGGATGTAGATTTCGTTCATTTTTTGCTTTTACATACGCTTCGTTCATTATATCTGTCATAATATGCATAGTTTTATAAACATCTTTACTAGCCAATTCATGAACTAATGCTTTAGTTGATTCATAATATATATCATCTGTATATGTACTGTTAGAATATAATTTATAAACTTCATTGCCATTTGATGTATCAATGCAAATATTATCAATAGAAATTTTCTCACCATTTTTTAATACAATTTTGTCACAACATAATATTGCAGGAGATATGATATGCATTGTTTCGATTAACACATAATCTGTATATTCAGGCAAGTAAGACTTCATAAGTGCCTTTAAATTAAAATAAAAACGATAATACATTTCATTTAACTTGTCGCAATTTTTACATTCTAAAGAATCAATTTCCGTAAATTCATCTCCTAGACAAATACCACGCACTGCTCCAAACTTTCTTCTTCTGTAAATTTCTACATCAGCTTCCCAATCTGGATCTCTGCTTTTACTAAAAGCAAGTTCAAATTCTCTTGTATTTTTCTTTGACATACATCACACTCCTAATACATATTTCTCACTTCTAAACCCAGCTGCATTTGGATGACCGCCACCGCCATATTCCACAGCAAGCTCATATACATTTACTTTATCCTGTTCTGCTGATCGTAACTGATATTCCCACATGCTACCATTGAATGAAAAACCTATAAACATATCATATTTTGAAGCGTCAATAGATTCAAAAAAATCAGAATTGATTAAAGCACGATTAATTGCATAGACTTTATATCCCTCAAATGTAGTTTCAAATCCATATGCTCTAAGGTACTGTTTGGCATCCGCACTCAAATAAAAAAGAACTCCTGCTCCGTCATTTAGCAGCTGGTCAAAAATATCGTTCTGCACATGTTTCCCCGCATCTCCATTTAATCCACCCAACATAGCACTCGTTGGATTAAAATCATATGACTCAAACGCATAATGGAACGCCTTAACATATTTTTCTAATTTTTTATCCCAAGAGAATGTATCCCACATTGCTGTATATTTTGCCAACATAGGGATTCCTATTTCATACCTACCAAGCAAAGCCTTGACTCTTTTATAATCTGTTTTGTCAACTTGTTTCCAATTTTCGTCACACATTTCTTTAAAGTACAGCCATGTTAGATTCGCTCCTGAAATACCTGCTCCAGTAATTCGGATACCTTTCACATCACACTTGAAATCTTTATATGCTTCAATCGTAGACTGATGATGATCGATCCAAAATACATTCTTTGTAATACTAAGCAACTGCCACATCTCTTCTGGCTCAATGCTGTAATCTACGATAAATACAAATTCGTCCTGCTCAATGTCATGAAACGGGAATTTCATACCGTAATTAATTTTTCGGAAGTTCTCTGGTTCAAATGCCAAACCTCGCTGTTCGCAAGCTTTTCTAACATAGAATCCAGATACAATTCCATCTTGATCAACATGATAAAAACATTTCATTCTTCTTTCTCCTTTATCTGCTTATTTTCATTAATTGCTTCAACATATATTTCCCAATCATCTGCGTATATATCTTCTGCAAGAGGAATCCAAACTTCTGCATTTTCTCCATCAAATAAGAAAATAATTGAATCTGTTTTATATTCTCCCATACCATTACACTCAAAATAATCATTAGCTCGTTTGGACGAATAAATTTTTAGATATGATTGTTCGCTCCATGTGCGTCTTCTTATAGTTGTTTTATCTGTTTTTATTGCAGCCATTGCTTCTACAAAATTCATTTAATCATCTCCTCTTACTCTTAAAATCCCACCCGTGTTCAATCCAATCATTTGCAAGAATATCTTCTTGGGTAGGCAACCATCCTAGTGTTATAACTCCATCTTGATCTCTGCATAAAAGCGGTTTCATTTTATATCTTTTGTCGAATGGAATAATCTCCTGTTGTTCTTCCTCGCACATCATAAATACATAATCATATCTCGTTTTTGTTTTCTTCCAAACGCTACGTCGATATATTTTATTTGGATTTATTTTCATATCTTGCATTGCCATTTCAAAAGATATTCCGTTCTTTTTCTTTTTTGCCATTTATTTCTCCTTTACAAGCTTTACTTTATAACCAAGTTCTTTTTCAATTTCTTCAATCGTCATTTCTTTTGGCGGAGAACAATGTATATCCAAATTATCAATGTCGATTTCCATGTTCCAAATACGTTTGTGAATACATCGTCCGATTAATACACAGGCTGCTTTCTTAACCTCCTCGGTTGTAGGTGGGTAATGATCTAATGATGCAATGATATGTTTACAATCTCTTTCATTTAATACCTCCAGCTGTGGACTACATCCCGCATATTCTGCTTGCGTTTCAATATACAAGTTATGTGCCATATCATATCTCTCCTTTCTCAATTTCTTCTTTTATAATTTTATATACAAGATCCTCTTTGGACTCTTTATCATTGATTCCATTTCTTTCTAATAGCTTGTCCAATTCTTCTGGACTCAACCGATCAAAGAATCGTTTTATTTCCTGTTTACGTTGTTGTCTTGATTTCATAATGTTGTTTTGCCGTCTGGCATTATAAATTCCCAATATCCATCACTATTTTCAACTTCTTTTGGTTCTTCTTTTTTCATTTTCTCCATCAATTTCCGACCTCGCTCGATATCTTCTTTTGTCCAATTTTCTACTTCGTCAATCAAACCTTGCAAAAACTTCAATGATTCCTGTTTACTCATAAGTCTTATTCCTCACATTTTCTACCATATAGTAAGAATCCAGTATCTCGTATTCTACCTATCTTACGATCATCCTTGTTTTCAAAAAATTCTAAAGAGTAAATATCACGATTAGAGATATTTACTGGGTTGTCAAATTTAACGGTCATATATCTATACCCATATCTGCGACCAATCTCATCTGTTCCGATGCGAGTAATTGTACCTTTGTCGTTATTTCTAACCAACCCTCCTTTAGCCGCTGGCTTCATTCTATAAATATAAACTCTATCTCCGACCTTTAGCATTTACTTACCTTCCATTTCTTCATAAAGCTCTCTAAATTTTCGAAAATCATCTGCACTGCCACCATTGTCTGGATGACTTTTCTTCATTGCATACTTCACTGCGTCCTTAACATCTGAACGAGTTTCTTCCTTATTATATGTACCACTTTCTTTGTCGTTCGCATCTGACATAAACAACATCTTATCTAAGATCAGATTTACATTTGCCTGCCTCATCCGATCCATCTTTCTTTCGTATCTCAGAAATACGATCGCTCCAACGATACAAAATCCAATCGCATAGCCAATGGCAAACTCAATATTGGCTCCCATATTAATCACCTCACTTTATAACTTTCTAATAACACAGCAATAGCATCATCAATGGCTTGATGCATTTTTTCTGCCTTGTACTGAGACTCTGTATACATACGATCATCTCCATAGATTATTGGTCTTTCAGGCAACCAATGGTTTTTAATATTTCTTAATTCCCTAATAACTTGATCGTCAAACATCATATCTAATTGCTTCATATCGTTTTCTGTTCGTGTAAGCAACGACATATTATTATCCTTGTGAAAATCGCTAACACGTTTATCTTTTCGATACAAACTATCAAATATTTCGTTACCAATAATGTTACCAACAATCGTTCCCAATATAATCGCAACTATATTTATCATTCCTCATACTCCTTTTCTTTCTTATATATGTCCGGATAATATTTTTTTACAAGCTTCTCAGGATAACCAATCATTCTATGTGTTCCATAAGGTTTCCACATTAGATATTCGCACCAATTAATGCTATTCTTGTTTATCCAACTAACATCTTCGAGCATTTGAGTGTAAATTCCTTTATCATTTCTAATAAGTTTCTTTCTGTTCCATGCTTTGACCTCAATCATTACATCTTGGACACTAACTCTTTTGGAAAGCCGACATAGCCATTTTTGTAGTTCTCTATATGTTCCTTGAAATTCTCTGTCTCGCAAACTACCTTCAACTAACAAATAATACGTTCCCTGTGTTTCGAAATTTCCTCTTCTACCATTTCCCAAATGAGTTCGTTGTTCAAATTCATTACATGAATCGCTCATATCATATCCTGCTTTTTGAACTATATGTATATTCATATCGCTTTCAGACCCTGTTACTCTAGGCAAATGATTCAATACAGTTTCAAGTATGTATCTTTGCTCTGCCTGTGTTCTTCCAAATGGTCTAACTTCAACAATTCCCTTTACATACGTCCACCAACTCATTCCTCATCATCCTCCTTTTACATAAAACTCAGATTTTACTCTATTACATATCTTTTCTCACAACCACATTTCTTGCAACGATAAACCTTCTCACACCTATAAGGTCTTGTCGATCTGTTGTTATAATATATTTCAGAATCAAATATCTGCTCCCAATCATGTTTACAGAAACAAGACCTGATATACCAAATTAATCTTCTCATCTAATACCTTGTACCTCATATTTCACTCAGTAATCCTTTTACAATTTCTCTATCTTCGTCTTTAACCTTTTTTGATTTTGTTGTTGCCATAAACTCTAACCACTCTTTTCTCATTTTCTTTTCATCATCATTTAGATGTTCGATGACAATTAATTGTTTAGAATTAAGTTTGTCATGACTAGAAATATAGTCATTCCATCTGTCTTTCCAAAACAGCTTGTTTGAGATAACTAATGCATATCCCATCAATGTTTCTCCGCTGACCATTCTTGATCTAAAACACAAACTTCCATTTTTAATTGGATTGTTTCTCATATCTATCATTCTTCATCACCCTCTTCTGGTCTTAACATAATCCCAAGACCTGTGCACATTCCTGTAAGTTTCTTATCCATTGCCTTGATTCTTTTGTAATTGTAATAAGTCATGTATGGTACTCCAATGCCGATCGCTGCAATTACCATAAACGCTAATACCCAAATTATGTAAAACAAAACGTCCATTTTATCTTTCTCCTTTCCTACCACTATCTATTAAAATCAAACCACCATACTGTGTAAAAATGCTTTTGAAAATATGTATCATCACCGTCATCAAGTTCCTCAAAGTATTTTCTGCCTCGTTCCTTGACATCATCTGCATTGAAATAATGATATGCCCAATCTGGAATTTTGTAAGATTCCTTATCTTCTAAGCAAAGATTCAACAAATCTTTGATCATCATCTGCAATTCTTGTTGGTCATATCCCTGCGTCATTACGTCAAAATATGGGATATATGCCATATATGGAACTGAGTCACTTTCATCTTTCAGAACTACAACAGGAAATGTTAGATTGTAATTCATTTTCTTAATCCTCTTTTTTACTGGGCTTCTTGCGTTTTCTCTTTTTCTTTTTATATGGTTTACACTCAAAACATCCTACCCAATCCCAATGACCATTTTTATATATCAAAAAATCTGCTGTCGAAAGACAGAGCCTATTATCAATATGTCTAACTCCATATACTTTGTAAACTTTATCATTGTAAATAATTTTCATAACTACTCTCCTCTCTCTAACGGAACTACTTTACCATCTTCGTATTTACAATATTGTCCGTCTTTACTGATATATGGACACAAAAACACACCACCATGAGGATAATAATAAACAATCTTCGTTGCTGAATCATACCATAACACCTCATTGATTTGATTAAAGTCAGTTATCTGATCGTTGTTATTTTCGTCTGCATAATGTGGACGAGCATCACATCCTGCTAACATACATCCCATAATCACTGCCATACAGCCAATTAAAAGCCTTTTTCTCACGTTACTCATCCTCCTCACAGCCAACATCAAATAGATATTTCATGATGCGTTTTGCTCCAATATAATCAACGGCATTTTTAACAATATCTTCGGAAGTGAAATAAATATCATTGATATTTTCTACTACATGATTTGATGATCTTACTAAAGCTTCATCTCCAATATCATATCTAATAGTATAATGTGGATTTATACCATCCCATTTTTCTTTATCAGAATCATTATGTTCATCAGCAAATCTTTGAAGCTCGATCTTAATTTTCTGTTTTTCTCTTGCAAATGTAGCTTCTTCTTTAGTTTTGAAGCAATTCCCCATAGAATATCTTCCCCTGTCTATGCGATCATTTGCCCATTCACAATTACTGATTTGTCCATCAGTGCCGATAAACCAATACCATTCTCCGTATTCGGGTTTCCAAATTTTAGGCTCTGATTTTTTTCTTTTTTCTTGTTTGCTCTCTCACAGCATTTATCAAATAATGCTTTTATCAGATCCTGTTCTGCCTCTGGCAATACTGAAATGTCAATTGTTTTTTCTGTACTCATTTCTATTCTCCCTCGCTTTCAAATTCTTCAATTTCTTTCCATGCTACGACTGGTGCTACAAGGTCTGTATCTATACCTGTAAAATTTAGACCATTGCCAAATTCGTTGTAAATTCCAAATCCAAACTCCTTTTTATACTGTAATATTGCGGGTCTTGCTTCTTTGTCTGCTTGTACTACATGGAAATATGCCTTTCTTCGATGTTCTACGTCTGGTAGATCGTCAGGATTCTTTCTTAAGTCATGCCATCTATACTTTTCTTTATATTCTTTTAACTCTTTCAATTCTCCCAGCCACTTCGCAAGTTGCTCATGATTTAAGGCACAGTCAATCAATCCATCAAGTTCTTCATCATCTGGATTTGCATGGCACAACATAGCTTCTGTGTATTTCTTTGTTGCCATATCATTTGCGCATTTGATAGTTTCTTCTAAATTCATTTGTCTTCTCCTCTCTAATCAATTTCTGCGATACTTTCTACGAAGCAGTTGTAGTAAATGTATCTCTTACCTTTGTAGTCAAACTTGACATATCCACCGTCATTTGTATCAATATCAATTTTTCCTTTATATTCAGCAATCTTCTTACCGTCTGCCGTGTATACTGTAATGACTCTATTCATACCGCCATTCCAATCGCTTTTCATATCAACGATTTCTCTTTTGAATCCTGCGCATCCTGTCATTGATCCTAAGCAAATCGTTGCTCCTAAAACCGTTGCCAAAATTTTCTTTCTCATTTATTTCTCTCCTTCTTCTTTATAATAATATCCATACAAGCAGCAATCTCCAGAATCCCAAGTGTCGTAATAACAACCGTCTGAAATTGCAACTACATGATTCGCAACATTCACCAAGTAATTGCCTTGTTTATGATCTTTTGCAAAACTTTCAATTGTTGGTCGTTTAGATCCTTTTCGGTTGCTAATACCTTGATAAGCAAATCCATTATCGAATAAATATTCTTCGTAACATTTTCGCTCTGATGGCATACACTGCATATCCCTTGCGTATGGTAATAAGTCATCAAATGTTGCTAACCATTCTTTGTTAAGAACTTTTGTTAATGCTCTGATCACGCAATCTGAATGATTGTCTTTTGTATCTTTATCGTTTGGTTGATAATATCTGTAAATTTTATTTGACATTTTCTCGCTCCTTCATATTTCATTTCTTAAAGTTTATCTCTCATTTGTTGAATATAATATACCACTTCTTGCAGATAGTGTCAATGCAAAATCTTCAATTTCTTGAATATTTTATTTTACATCCTGTATGTAATATGCTACAATATAGATGTGGAGGTATATCATATGATAAGTTATAAACCGCTTTTCGTTACTTTAGCGAAAAAAGATATGACAAAATCTGATTTACGAACCGCATTAAATATGGGTTCTGGTACAATTGCCAAGATGGCAAAGAATCAGTATATCAGTCTCGAAAACATTGACAAAATTTGCTTATATCTTGATTGCAAAGTTGAAGATGTTATCGAGGTCATACCAAACGATTAATCAAAAAGACTTTGACCATTTAGGTTAAGGTCTTTTTTAGTGGAAACAACAGGAATCGAACCTGTGTCGGCAATTTATATGTGATGAAAAATTAAAATGTAAATAATATAAAAATACTTATACGGAGGTAGAAAAAGAATGTTATGTATTGCCTGCTCTACCAACTGAGCTATGTTTCCATAACTGGCACTTTATACAACTATATATAGTGGCTTGATAATTGAATAAACACTATATATTGTGGTTTATAGTGCCATAAAATGCCAGTTTTATGTTTGTGAAATTAATTTTTGTAGATGAGTTTATCCGCTATTTACGAGCGTTTTTCATCTGATCTAAGATAGCCTGAGCTTCCTGCTGTCGTTCATCCTGCTCCATACGATAATCTAATGTTTCTGCACTAGATTCATATGCTACAGATGCTCCTTTTGCCTGCTCATTAAGTCTTCTAGCTCCCTCTCGAACTTCTTCCAATCCTTCCTGAGCAGCATTGGAGTTATTAAATTTGTCTAAGCTTTTCTGTAACTCTGAAATCTGCTGATCGGCTTCCATCTGAAGAATTACCGTGTCTTTCTCGCCTTTTAATTTAAGCAATTCATCGTAAGCTCGATTTTTCAGTTCTTCTTGTTCATCTTTCTTAGCCTGTAATTCTGGCAATTTACTTTCATATACCGTCTGCTGATTCTGTAGTGTAACTAATTTCTGGGCATAATACATTGCTCTTTTATCATCATTATTATCAAGACACTGATTGATGGAAGTCTGCACTCTTAAGATATCTTTCTTAGTCTTCTGAAGATCTTCCTCCATTGCTTTTAATTTGCCAGCTACAAGAGTATAAGTACCAGTAACCTTCTGATAAAATTCCTGTTTATCTCTAATTGCAGTATTATATCTTGCCTTTGCTCCCTCTGGGGTCATTGCATCGTCTTTGATTTTCTCTGCAACTGTTCCAGATGCTCTATTTTTAATCTGCTGACCATTTTTAGTAAATGCTAAATATGCGACCACTGCTGCGATTATACAAATAAAAATTACTACCATAACAATTCCTTTCTAATACTGAATAATTTCTCCCTTTTCTGGATCGCCTTTACGATCAAAATCTTCATTGATTGACAGCCCAAAATTTTTATATAGTTCTGGGATACCACCAACATATCCTGATCCAAGTGCCTGCCATCTGAAGCCATCCCCACTTTTATATAATCTACCGATTTCAACTGCATTGAGTGTTTCAAAGTTCTTGTTTTCTGTAAGATCATATACATACTGATCGCTATTTTCATCATCGTAATCGCAAACCATAACAGATGCATTTTCGACCATACCAAAGTTCTGAAGTCTCTGAATAGCTCTGTAAATTCCTACTCCAAGAATAAATTCAGATCTGTCTGAAGGGAATTTTGTTGCATCTACAATGAAATATTCATCATAATGTTTACCTCTATAGTTCATACCCTGAGAATCATTCCCATCTCTGTTGTCTCCTGAATATTCAACCCAATTATATGTCTGAGGTGAGTAAGTTAACCAATTGACAACATCCTGTGGATATCTCACCTGTCGGTTATCATCTGTTACGAATCCTGCAAGGTCACAATCATTTGGTGCTTCGCCAGAATATCTGTTCATATCCCAGTTAATACCAAGAAAAATTTTCTTCATTGCTGACCCATCTTCTTTTACCATGTCAATTTTCTGATTTTTACTCATATTAATTACTGCCATATTGTTATACCTCTACTTTTTTATTTGTTATTTAACCAATCAATATACTGTCTTAAAATTTCTGTATACAGTTCTTCGTCAGACATACGATTCATGTCTTTTACAGCTGTGAATCCTGTATTGTCATGTTTACGACCTTTAAGATCATCAAGTTTTTTTAGATAGTTGAAATCTTCATCCCCAATGCCGATGAACTGCACAAAAATATTGTATTCAGATAATTCTTTTACGATATTATCTGTTTCACTTGTATCCCAGTTCTCACCATCTGTAATGAAAATAATAAATGCGGGAATATCGCTCGGCTCTACATCTTTGTAGTAATGAACCATGTCTGTAAGAACTGGTGCATAATTCGTACCACCCATATTCATGTGAGATCCCATCATTTCTTTTCTTACATAATTCTTGTAATTGTTGATTGTAACTGCATCCAGTCTGTCAAAGCCATTTGAAAATAGCCATGATTCTAGCTCTCCATTATCATCAAACTTTAATGCAATTGGAAGTAATCTTGTTACTACATCCTGAACAGAACCATTGCTAAATAAATTGCTCATACTTCCTGAGTAGTCCATTGCTAAAGCAACTCTTGCAATATGATCATTCATATTCACCTTACTATCTTTCGACATATCAATCAGAACTTTATTTAAGCTCTGTGCTGATTTTGACATATCAATTACAGCTGAATTAGCTGGACTCTGAGGAGTCGAAGCCACTCTATCGTCCATTGTTGTGTTTGTTGTCTGACTTGAATTGTTCTGCTTTCCAAATAATTTGTCAAATAATCCCATACATATATCTCCTTTATTTCTGTTTATTTACAATCACTTTGCGTAAAAAATCAACAGGTACAATCATCAACGCTAAAATGATAATTGTAATCCAATGTGTTATATCTAATGCTGTTGTATTTACTAATGAGCTTGCTACATTGCATAACAATACTGTGAATACACAAATACTAATTGCAATCTCAACGAATAATTTATTTTTACTAATACCATTAAATAAATTAAGTGAATCTGTCCTAGTATTGAACCCATTAAATACTGCCATGAAACATAACAATGCGAATCTTGCTGTCATTCCTAATTCATCCGTACCAAACATCTTAGCAATTGGTGACAAGATTAAAATTCCATATAATGCGATAAATCCTACTGTAGTAACTGCAATTCTCTGTTTTGCTCCGCAGATAAATAACCCTGATCCTTTCTTAATAGGCTTTTCAGTCATGTACTCTACTTTAGGTGGTTCTCCACCGAATGATAATGAGTTAAGTGAATCCATGATGATATTTACGATCAAAATCTGTACGGATGCTAAGAATGCTCCAGTTGCAACTAATGGATAAATCGTGCTAAGGATTAATAATGCAATGTTAATTGGCAACTGGAACTCTAAGAACATCATGATATTATGCATAAATGTTCGTCCAAGTTCTACGCCTTTGACGATCGAAGCAAAGTTATCATCTGTTAGAATAATATCTGAAGCTTCTTTTGCTACATCACTACCACTCTGCATACCAAAACCAACATCTGATTTCTTTAATGCAGCGGAATCATTTACTCCATCACCTGTCATAGCAACGGATCTGCCAACTTCCTGCGCTAAGGTTACTAATCTTAGTTTTGTTTGTGGTGAACATCTTGCGATCACTCGTAAATTTGGAAGAATTTCTTTCACTTTTTCGTCACTTAACTGTACAAATTCGCTATCTGTTAAAGCGATATCTGCACCATTTTCTTCATATATACCACTCTTAATCGCTACAGCTTTTGCTGTTTCAATGCAATCTCCTGTGATTTCAATGATCTGAATACCTGCATCATGTGCTATTTTTACAGCATTTGGAACTTCTTTTCTTACAGGATCAACTACACCAACGATGCCGATCAGAGTCATATTATTTGGTAGCTGATTCTCTGTAATTGTCCCAATGTTTTCTGTTAATGCGATACAACGCATTGCTTGAGATGTCATATTACTAATTGCTTTGTTCATATTGTTTACGACTTCTTTAGTCATTTCTTTGACTTCGTTGCCATCGTAATAATATTTGCAATTTGCAATTAATTTTTCAGGTGCTCCCTTATAATATGTAAGACCATTCTTACATTCATAAGCAGAATACTTATTAGAGCTACTAAAAACCTGTTTATTCTTCTGCCCAAGTCCGTCAATTCCAGACACCGTATAATATCTATCATAAGGAATTAAACTTAAGGTTGCTCTGTCAATAGAGTTGCCGCCTGTGATATTGCCATGATCATCAAATACTGCACTGTTGTTTAAGCAAATGTTATTCACTAAAGGTTCAAATGTACTACAATTCTTTGTAATATCGTTGCCTGCACCATCAATGATTCTCTCTGGTGTCATTACACCTGTTGTAAGTGTTCCTGTCTTATCTGTACAAATTAAATCTACATAAGCAAGTTCTGGAATCTTATTTGGATTCTTAGCAAGAATATTAAACTTCTTCATTGTACTCACATTCTGTTTAGTAACTAATTCGATAATCAGTGGTAATCCTTCGGGAACCGCAGCGACCACAATTGATACTGCTACAGATAAATTCTGAGCAAACTTCTTAAGAATTTCTAGCACTCCACCATCAAAATATTTATCAAAACCAAGACTTGCAATGCCTGTTGCAACTAGGACAATAAATGTAAGTGTAGCTGCTAGAGATCCCCATTTTGTGATGAACGCTGCAAGGTTTCCTAACGCAATATCTAATGCTGTTTCTGGAGCTTCTAATGTCTGACTCTTTACAAGTGTATCTCCATTAACTGTATTGATACCGACCTGCGTTACAATCATTCTACCTTCGCCAGACATAACCTGTGTGCCTGCAAATAATGAATTCTGATCCACATATGCGTCTGTAGATGAATCTACTCGTGCATGAAAATTAAAATCCTCGATCGGAGTTTTCTCGATTTCTTTTGTTTCCCCATTGATTGCCGAATTGTTAACTGTAATCTTGCCATCAATAATATATCCGTCTGCAAAAATTTGCTGTCCAGTACCAACCAGGACAATATCATCTACTACAATATCATCCGTATTAATTGTCTGAATCTTGCCATTTCTAATAACTTCACAATATCTCGTTGATGTTTCTACTTTTAAATCAGCCTTGGATTTCTGAGAATCAAGCCCTGTCTTGACAGATAATGTTGTTGCGAGAGCAAGTACAACTAAAACTGCAATTGGTTCCGAAAAACTCATTACTCCTGCTACGGCAAGTACGAGCTGTAATACAGCAATTACAATTAAAATCATTAAAGTCGGATCTTTCAATGCATCTACTGCGAAATCCACCCAAGTTTTCATTGGTGGTTCTGGTAACTTGTTCGAACCATACATTCGTCGATTATCCGATACCTGCCTGTCTGTTAGTCCATTCATGTTAATCATAAATATCTCCTTTGTTTAAAATTTATTTATCATAACACCTTCGTGTCATAATCTTGTTACTAAATACACCCACCACAAGAATTAGTGCGAAAATCCTCTTCGTTGATTGCCTTGAAAATCTGACGCTGAGCATCAATATCTGTTGTAATTTCATCTAACCAATACTTATTAGTCTCAATCCACTCATCTTGTTTCAGTCCGTCATAATATGATTCCCATTCTTCAACCCCGTCCTTAAAATACCATCGCTCATATCTTTTATATGTATTCATAGGTTCTGTGCGTAAGTCTTCTGGAATTTTGTTGGTAACATCCTTACCGTCAACATAAAGTTTCCATTCTCCAACGCAATGTACAAAACCACAACCTGTCCATTTTGCTTTAATTTCCATAATTAATCATCCAACTCCATTCCTGCCTCGATCCACATACCAGATATAAATTTAGGCATTGGAGCAAGTTTAAATACATTCTTCTCATGCATTTCATCAATGATCTGTCTCACTACTTTATCCTTGCATTCACCTGTTCTGATATATTCATCCAACACTTCGTATGTAAATCCAAGATTATCTTCATCTGTCTTGCCACATAACCCATCAGTAGGAGTTTTTTCGATTAACTCTGTTGGAAGTCCCAGAACTCTACCAATTGCTTTAACTTCTGTCACAGTCAGATCACTTAATGGACTAAAATCTCCAGCTGAATCTCCATATCTGGTCGCATATCCAACCCAGTCTTCAGATAAGTTACAAGTATTTGCCACTCTACCATTCATACTCTGTGCGAAAGCATATAATGTAGCCATACGGATACGAGCAGGTAAGTTTGTTGCACTCTGCTTGCTCCATTTACCACTTAATGCATCTCTGATTTCATGTTTAATATCTCTACAAGCATCAAAAATATTAACTGTATAATTTTCAATACCTAAGTGATTACATAACATCTGAGAATACTCAATATCTGACTGTACGCCCTGTGGCATCATGACACCGATTACTCGATTCTTGCCAAGTGCTTCTACGCATAAGGCTGCGACAACTGATGAATCCTTGCCTCCTGAAATTCCTACAATGGCATTGCATCCTTTACCATTAATTTCAAACCAATCTCTAATCCACTGCACTAATCTGTCTTTGGTTTCTTTTGCATTAAAACTCATGTTTTATATCTCCTCTCTTAATTCTTGAAATAAGTATTTTTAAGTGTTTATATACTAAAGGCAAGCCACCTCTGTCATCAATATATACATTTGCATATGTCTTGCGACCGCCTACGGGAACTGAACTGTCACAGTTGATACCTTTGTATTTAATCTTATGATTCTGTAAATAATTTGCGATCATATCATATTTGTCTGATCCATTACCTGTCAGAATAATCACTTCAGAATAATCTTCCCATTCTCGAAGCAAATTCATCACATCGTCATAAGTTCTACCAACTTTGTGAAAATCATATAATGTATCATCAAAATCTACACAGAAAATTAATTTTCCATATTTCTTAAATTCATCTTCAAGTCGCTGATAGCAATGGTCTTCATCTAAGTAAAAATCCATTAAAACTCTCCTTCGTTTAATACTCTTCTGATTTCCTGCAATGACTGTTCTTTTACTAATTTGCCATCTCTAAATACTGTCTCAAGCAGATTATTCATTGGAAGATTTTCTGAAGTATATCCATCTTTAAATGTCAATTTACCGTCTGATCCTGTATAGACATGACATAAACCTCTTTGAGATTTCTTAAATCCGCCATCTTTTGGATTCTTGAAAATTGGATATGGTTTGCCATCAATCTCGCAATACGTTGCTTTGATACAGCTACTAAATGTATCTCTTGTAAATGGTTTCAAAACTCCATCTTCTTCAATACACTGGAATGAGAATGATCCAACGCCAAGTGCAACATTGCTTGCTGCGAATCCATTTTTCTCTAAGATGTCATAAATCTGCTCACATCTCTGCACTGTAATTGAATCTCCGTAAATTGCTTTTATATGAGGATCTAATACTTTGTATCCTTTACTATTCGTAGTTCCGCCAAATTCTTCCCATAACTTGAATACCGTTCTGGTTACTACATCTACACAATCTCCTGAATCTCCTCTTACAAGAAAACATCCATTGTGATTCATGATCTCATTCTTGAGTTTTGGAAGAATATTCTCTACAACGTTCCAATAATCATATGAATCCAATACTGCGGAGAAGCTTGTGTTTGGATAAATCTCTGTAAGTAGTCTTTTAATCAGAGTCTCTTCATCTCCGTCAATCGCATAATTACTACACGCAACCGAATGCTCGGTAGACGGGCTACCAAAAGCAACTGGTTCTTTCGTACAATCACAATTATAATTTCTCTCTAAATATGGAATTGTTGGAACCGTAGCTGTATTTAAGAATGATAAACACCATCCTGCCCCTGCTTTAACCGCAGACTGTAAACACTCTTCTCCACGAAAATCAAAAGCTCCTAATGCTCTAGCTTTTACGGTATTGTCATCGCAAGTCATTTCATAAAACTTATTAACGATCTGTCTATATGTATGCCCGACAGTTGCAGCGATCATCGGATGCCACATTTCTGCGGAAATTAAGCTTTCTAATGCCTGTGGCAACCATGCAAAATCTTTATGTGTATTCTCAATACTAAACATCGGTACATGCATTGGTACTAAAGTTCCTTCAGGAAGAGCCTTAATTTCAATTGGAAGATAGCCAAGATCATATAAATCTTCAATTTTCTGTAATCCATATGCACCTTCTCCAAGAGCTGCATCCATTACTGTCTTATAAGTACCAATTGCTTTGTTTCTATGTTCAAAGAAAAAATACTCATTAAAATAATCGACCAAATACTCTTTAATGAATCCTTGTAATCCAAACATGACTACTTCATTCCATCGTTTTACTCTGCTCATACGTGGAGTAAAATAAGAAACAGATTTTGTAATACCTTTTGGTAACATTTCAGCATGAACCGCTTTGTAAAAATCAATTAATAACATTGGATTTGTCTGTTTCATAAATCTAACACCTCAACTTTCTCATGTTCTTTTGTAAAAATACTACGTGTCGTATACACTTTTTTAAACAAACTATCTTCCTTTAATAATTCGCCATCAAGAATTGTATTTTCACAGTGACTAACGTATAAATACATATCTTTACAACCGTATTTGTTTAATTCTTTGGATCCATAATAGAATGTGCCACCCTTGCTACAAATATCATCAATCATTAAAATTGCTGTATTCTCATCTAATTTATCTGTATCTCCATGAATCTCAATACCCAGAATTTTTCCTGTCTTCCAATCACGATTTTTAATTCCATAGACAATCGGATAATCATCTGATACAAATTCAGAATATCTTTTTAGTGATCCGCTATCTGGGAAATAAATTACTAGATTTCTTGATGGCTCTGCTTTAAGGACTTTGTTACAAACCTTAGAAATATATAGTTTAATTGGTATATATTGTAGGTGATCAATCAATGCTTTAGAAACATCTGAGTGAGGATCTGTTACGATGACCTTTCTAAAATTTAATTCATTGATGATTTCTGCAAAATATTTTAATGTAAAACATTCGTTATGATCTTTAACCCTGTCAAATCTTGCATTCGGAATATACGGCATCACTAAACACTGTGATAAATGTGGGAAATATTCTCGAATACTTTTTGAAATACAATATAGCGAAAATAATTCTTTATCTGATTCATACAGCCATTCAATTGATACAAATTTATTTACTGCAATCCGTGATCTCATTGCTCCTAACGGCAAACCAATTTTCTGTGTTCCATCTGGAAAAGATTCTGGAACAACTGGTACTCCACCAATAGTAATCATCCTTCATCACTCCTTTACTCATTAATTACTTCAATCTGGCACATCTTCATTGCTTCAAGTGCGTTCTTATGACTTTCTGGTGTCACACCCGCACAACAAGATGCATCTACGACAATCTTTGCTTCTGGCAACGCTGCTTTTAGCAACATTGCATTTGAGATTACACAAATATCTGTACAAAGACCAATTAAGGTAATTTCAACATCTTCTGGATGAGACCGACCATCTTCACCGAATTCATCAGAACAATCGTCCATAAGTTCTAATGACCCAAATGTTTCTTTACAATAGTTCTCAAGAAGCCAAATAGCATTTTCTTGCTTGTCATTGCGACAAAACATCTCTGACGATAATAATGCCTTTCTAACTTCTTCATTTAAATGCCATCCATCTTCTCCGCAGATGCAATGCTTTACTGGAAGATTCTTTCCTTCCTGTGTAGATAAATAATTTTCATCGTGTGTGTCCATTGTTGTAACAATAATGCCATCAAAATTTTTAATTTTCTCAATTACTTTGGGAACAATTTCCTGTACTTCTTTGGTTCCAAGGCTTCCGTCGATGAAATCATTCTGCATATCGACGACAACCAATAAATTATTAACGTCCATTGTTTTCTCCTTCCATTAAATTACTGTTTTATTAATCAAATAATCCATACCCAAAGTGCTGTCTCAGTTCATCATTCCAACTATTAATCGATTCAACTTTTGGCTCTTGGACAAGCTTATATCGAAAATCTTCAGGCATAGACAGTGCGATAAAATTCATAATAAGTTTTGCACAATCTTTCCTTTCTTCAATATAATACACGCCATCTTCTTTATAGAAA
This sequence comes from Anaerostipes sp. Marseille-Q3525, assembly GCF_018223505.1. Taxonomy (NCBI): domain Bacteria; kingdom Bacillati; phylum Bacillota; class Clostridia; order Lachnospirales; family Lachnospiraceae; genus Anaerostipes; species Anaerostipes sp. Marseille-Q3525. Next base: position 11,141 of record NZ_JAGTTT010000027.1, on the reverse strand, counting down.
TCAACCTCTTTAAAACACCCAGAATTATTTAAAATTTCAAATGCTGTTTCGCTCATTTCTGATTCTTGATACTCTGTCCAAATCAGTCTCTCACTTCTATAACCAAGACCTAGACCCGTATAATCTTCATTGTAATTAAAAGCTACTCCTAGCTTTTTACAACTGTCTTTATACGCTTGTCGAATTTTATGAATATCATAGTTACAATCAAATAAAAAACTTTCTGATATTTTATGCCCATCTTCCGACCAGTCGCCTAATTCTAATTTATAAATCATTCCAGTCTCCTTTCTTTAAGCACCCACCCGTCAAATTTGACGGGAAGGTGTATTATCTTAATCTTCTAACGAATCAATCATTGCACGTAATTCTGCTTCTGACATCTTCTCAATAGCCTCATCCTGTTTCTTGGAAAGAGCATCAATATATTTTCTCTGTGTCAGTTTCTTATTAATACGTTCATTCTCAGCAAGTCTCTCATTACGTTTTGTTGTAAAGATATACTTCACAATACCAATCGCAGCCGTTAATTTTGGATCAACATTTGCATCATCCAACAGACTTTCTTCTGAAGATTTAACTTCCTGATCTTTCAGATTTTTATAAACCACGTCTAAATCTTTATCAAATAAATCCCATAAATCTTCTACGGATAATTCTCCCTTTGTTGATGGGAATCTCAATTTGCTTCTTGTTGCCATTTCGAATAACTTTTCTGTTGTCATAATTTAATCTCCTTTTTATGTTAAAATTTAATTTTAAGAACTCTTTCTGTTGCACCCTTAACTTTAACGATCACATCATCTCGTTTTGTAGAACTGAAACCAATTCCTGATAGCTGGTTTGGATCATCTGCGACATGCATCTTACTTCCTAAAGCCTCGAATACTCTTTTGTGCTGTACTAATTCCTGCTTCAAAAACTCATTAAAGAATCCATTTGGAGTATCTTCATTTACACATCCGTTTAACATAAACAGATAATGTTTATGTCCAATACCTGTCTGCTCGTCCCAATAGTTAGGTGAATAACACATTACTGTTACTGGCACAAACTGATTTGTATTGATTCCCCAGATTTCTCTTGAAGATGTTGTTGATGGAAGTTTCTCTTTGATTGTGAATACTCCATCTTTTAATGTAACTGTAGCCACTGGAACATCTTCGTTCTGACGTAAAGGCTTATCATATTCAAATTCATAAATCTGTCCATCAAATTCAATCTCTGCTGTAAATCCAGAAACTCCATTTCTATGATCAAAATTTCTTACGAAAAATTCATATTCTCCGTCAACCATTTTGGATTTATCTGCCCATGTAATATTTTCTACGGCAGGCTCTCCTCTATGTGGATGAGTTACATCAACATCAAGGCTTCCACCAGTTGCATAATCATGCATTGAAGCATAATAGATATGATGACGTGGAGTTCTGCAATGTGCATCAAAATCATCCTGATTCCAATCTGTATTTGCATTCCACTGAATTGAGAATCTTAAAACTCCATCAACTGCACCACCTGCGTTCTTAACTCTTTCTTTCATTTCACTGTCTGTCATATTTCCTGAATATGCCCAGCTGAAAGGATTACTCCACTTCATCATGTTCTTAGCATCTTTATTTACAGGTGCAATCAGTGAAACCATATTCTTCTTGTGACGATTTTCAAACAGAACTTCTAATTCTTTTGCCGTTGGAAGTACATATGATACGAATTTCTCTGCATTGATTTCTTCGACTTTAGAGAACTTCTTAGGATTTACAGCAACTTCCTTACTCATCTCATCGAAAATATCTAAACCACCCTGAATACGTGGTGCTGCATCACGATTACAAAACAGGATATTGTTGACTGTAATATCATCAAGTTTCGCAAATCTACGCTGTAATGAATCCATATATCCTAAATCAGTCACAGTTTTCTTTGCATCCTCAAGCATTTTCTTTGTAAAAATTGCCTTTGGTCGTTTGTAATTCGCAGGAGCTACAACATTTTCATAAGCCTTAACCGCATTATCTAAGTCCATATCCTCACTGATATTTACAAGCAATGTACCAATACTATGGTTTCTAATACGACCAATTACATCTCCGATAGTCATTGCTTTTGCCCATGCGTATGTATCTTTTTCTTCATCAGACAAAGCATTATATTCTCGCTGATATTTTCTAAAGTCTTTTAAGACTCTTTCCCATTCCTGTCCTTTGTAAAGAGTATTTGAAGCGATCAGTTCTAATACGGTATCAACAGCTTCTTCTGTAATCTCATCGAGTGATCTTTTAAACACATTCTTTCGATCTCTGACTTTTGCTTTTGCTGTAGGAATATCGGATTTTCTCTCTAGTAATCTCTCTGGAATCGGTGTATACATATGAGTCCATTTGATAATCTGCTTATCTTCTGTATACTCATTTGTGGTTTTTGTACCAACTGTATTTGTAAAATGTCTCCAAATATCTTTGATTGGTTTAGATTCTACATATGTTCTCAGAGCATCAACTACTGGCTGAAATACGGCATCCTCGGTATCAATCTCCCAGATCGTATGAATCTTGCCATCAACAATTGCCACAGCTCCACCGATTGTTTTAATAAAGTTTCGGCAATGACCACAGTCATATTCTCGTCGTTTACGATACATTTTGTTTGTTCCTTCAGGGAAACTACTCAGATATACTTCCCAAAGTTCATCCTTATCAATATCGGTTTCATACAATGTAGAATTGTTTTTCTCTACATAATCGAGCATCTTATTTAAACGCCCTGACAATTTGCTTAAAAAATTGCTCCAGTTTTCATTCATTGGTGTACACATAATTTATCTCCTTTTCATTTTGTTATTTAATTGCTACGAAAACGTCTTCCTGTTTTCTATCATTAATATAAATTTCCCTACATTTAAGTTCTGGAAAATATTTCTTTGCTAATTTCTTAAATTCATTAGCAAGCTTTTCATCTTCTGGTGCATAATGTAATTTGTCATCTGAAAAGCTAGGTACTAAACGATCCACCGTTCTTCTCAAGAATTTTGCATGAGGTAAACCTTTGCGTTCCTCTTCTCTGTGCTTATCATTCTCGATGATCTCTTCCAGTTTGCATAAATTTTCTGTCACTTCCACACGGCTGCTTGGGTATTTCACATATTTGTTTGTCCAGAAGTCAACTGCATCATGAGCACCTGCGTTACCACAAAGGTATTTTAATACACAAGTTTTGAAGCCATTTTCTCTGTCATACACATCATTTCCTTCTACATACGCAACAGTTTCTGCTCCACTAACCCATAAAATTTTAACCATTCCATGATAATGTTTTACTTTAAACACTGGCTTACCATCTTTTTCGATCTGTTTACCATTGTTATCTAACATTGGTTCCTTCACAGTAATTTCTTTATCAACATAAATCGGTTTCTTAATCATTTCTTTTAGATTTTTTGTATACATTTCTTTCTCCTTAAATTCGATGTGACTTTCTCCTAAATCGCTAATCGTTATGTCGCCCATTCTGTCAGAAATCTTTTTTAACGTCTGACCCAGTTCTGTTGTCGGTATCTGTGACTTTAATTCACGTTCAGCTCCAAATGTTCCATAATATTCTTTTTTAAAATTCTTTATTGCTTCTGACGTTGCGGTAATTGGGGTTTGCTGATAGAGTGGCAGAGCAGACACTCTTCTTTCTGAAAGTGGTGGTGTGGCTAATGTTCCAATTTTTATTTCGTCAGCTAAAATCGTACCTGTCTGAATCTCAATATCTTCATTCATTGTTTTTAATTTTTCTATTCTTTTAATTGTAATGGCAACTTCTGATGAACGTATTCTCTGGTTTCTATATAGTTTTTTGTTATACCAAAATGGAACAATAATCAATGCCTGACTGTATTTATTCACATCCATTACAATTGCTTCAGCATTTCGAAATTTAGCAACATCATAAGGATGTAGCGTTCGATCAATTCTAAGTTGAGGTTTAATTCTATAAGTAGTTATTGATGAATTATTTCTGGATTCAACAGTTACAATTTTAAAGTTTACATACATATCTTCGCTATTTATTTCGACCAGATCACCTACACCAAATGGTTCCATCCAATCATGGTCATACCTAAGTTTTTCTCCATTCCTCATTTTTATCCAAACGCCCGTTTTATTTTCATCCATACGATTCTCCTTTTTTAATTTCTTAATTCACAAGGTACTTTTACATTAAATGTATCTTCACGCTTGTATTTTCCTATCAAAATGGTAATAATTACATCTGAATCTAACGTATCGACAAACGAATATATTCCATTTCGTTTTCTTTCAATACCAAACGAATCATATATACGCAATATCCACCTTTCTTTATCAAGCAAAGCTGAAACACTAAACATATAAATATTGTCCAAATGTTTTTCATCACAGATTGTATAATGAACTCTTGGCATTAACTCTCTTGTGTGTAATCGTAGATCACCTACATCTTCATTAATTACTACATATGTTTTTTCTTTTCCATTTTGCTTGTTTAATACTTTGATACAGTCTCCTGAGTGTGGACTATATTCTATTTCATCTGGTTTAAAATATCTTTGCTCTAATTTTCCAAACTTTTGTATGTAAATGCCCATATTTTTCCTTTCTAACATAATATTTACATTTTAATTTTGCACAAATGCCTGTGCGAGTCATCATACATAATAAGGAAGAAACTCTACCCAATTATATTCTGGATCACCTCATAATACTTTGTCCTGCCGACATACGACTTATGTTCTGCATCTTTTAATTCTTTTTTCAAAGTACATATATCTTTCTGATTATCCATGCAATTCTGCATCACTTCTATGTATCGAATACAATTCTTGATTTTTCTGTGCAATTCTTGTAAAGTTTTAAGATACCCAACAATCACTGCACGTTTCGCAGCATCAATTTTTTTAAACTCAATCGCATGAAGAATATCACTTCTGGCAGAATCAGCATATGATAATGCCTGCTCTAATTCAAACTTCTTTTCTCCTAATTGATCTGAGTCATATGCTAGAAGTCCTACTATAGCTCTTTCCTCAGTCTCTATATTGTCGATCAATGTATTATCACATTCCCAATCCATAAAGCAATTTCCATTACCTTTACGCATTATTTCACTAGATTCCATAGGTTTTCCAACTTTACCTAGCTCAATTTCTCTGGCATAAAATCCGTCTTTCATCCACGTATATTTATGCTTCAAACCTAAAATATGTTTTGCTTGTTTGGAGGTAAATTGAGTAGCTTCAGACTTACGATTATCACGAACGTATTTATTTCTTGCATGATCTCTTTTTACATAGAACTCTTCATTCGTAATTATGTATTTCATACATCACTCCTATATTCAATTGTAGTTTTTTGGAAAAATTTTCATGTTGACGAACATGTTTAGAATTGTTATAATGATTTTAAGGATATTATTATCCTTATCTATTAAACAATTCTAAATACTTAATTCGATTTTCTATCGTGCTGCCAACACGATAGATTCAAAAAATCCTTTTTTGTTATTTATTATTTGTTTAGTTAGAATTATTAGTTTGTGTGAAAGTAGAAGTTTTGCCAAAGACTTCTGCTTTCTTTTTTGTTGTCTGTATTTTTATTCCAACATTGTATCTCTCTTTGTATGTAAATTGCAGGCATTTGATTATGTCAAATATGTCGTCCTGCTTAATATGAGAGAACAAATTCTCATCTTGAATAAATTCGATCCAATGATATGAAAGATCTTTATCTTTGCCATAGATTTTTATCTTCCCATCATCTGCCCGAATCTTATATTCGCTCAGAAACCAAGATGACATTTCTGACGAGTGTAAATCAAGTACATCAACACGCATTTGATTTGATTGATTCGCTACCAACATGTTTAATATTTGATTGTCCATATACAAAAATCCCTTCCTTTACTCTGTCATGATTTGATGCACACGATAATTCTTGTAATCTTCATCTTGATATAGATAACTGATCGTTTTCCCAATTACCGTTTGTCTCCTACTAAAATTATACGGTACGTCATCCAATCTATATGTTTTATAGTATTTGTAATAAAAATCAATCGCAATATCATTGAACATCTTAGCATTTAATGATCTCGCTACACCATCCTTTGGTTTAACATAATACAGTTCAGATATTGATTCAATGCTCATTCTTGATTTTAAATACTGTACAAACCCAGAATTAATAACGTCATTTTTTGACATTTTATAATAATTTAACGATTTGCCAAGCGTATTAAACAAAAATCTGATATTGTAGCCAATACGGTCTTGTGCTTTTTTATATTCCTGCAAATCATCACATTTGTATGATGGAATAATTATATGATCTTCATAAATATTCTCACCCATTGCGTTTTTATAGTATGCAATCATATCTAAAAAGTTTTTACCAATTGGTTTCCCTGAGATCGTTTGTTTCTCTTCGTCGATTTCAGAAAACTTTAAGTCCTTTAAGGCGTCAGCATCAATACCGTTATACAAACTTACTAGATATAGTACGATTTGCAACCTTGTTTTTTTATCCAAAGGCTTTTTACGCAGAGCTAAAGCTATCAGAAGTTCGTTCAATTGTTCTTTCGACACATAGTTCACGTTGACCTGATTGGAAAAATAAATATCCACAACGATTTGTAGATCAATGAATTTATCGCTTTTGAATGGATTATATTTTATATAGTTACATTCATTTGCGTAGGTGTATAAATCTACAAGTTGTTTATATCTTTTCACAATAGAATTCATGGTTCGATTTCTTGCAGTCCCTTTTCCTGCCCTTAACATAGCCTCTTGGATTGTTCCTGGAGCGTATGTTAAGCCCTGTTCGTCCTCTCTTGCAAGATCAGAATCCAACATCCATTCCCATCCTGGTCGTGCTGACTCTGGAACTTTTGTCTTTATATAATTTTCTATAAATTCTTTATTATTCATAAAACTTTCTCCATTCTATGACGCTGCCACATTCATATATGACAACATACCATTCTGTATCATAATGGCATGTGCAATTTTTAATTGAAGAGATAAGTTGGTTACTTGTCCCCAGTATTCTAACAAATTCCGTTTTGGAATTGTTCGTCCTTGCTCACAATACACTTGAGAGTTTCTTTTAAGACCATTTGTTTTATTTCTGCATATAGTAACATGTGTAGGAATCCAATTTCTTATCCTTTTAGTTAGAGGATAAACATTGATTTCCGTACTCGTACTATTGCATATATCATTTGAAAATACAATCACTGGTCGTAACCCACACAATATATGACTATCTTCTACTTCAGGTAGATCGGCAAAATATATTTCCCACACATGCGGCTTCATATATTTCCCATATTCATATTGTTTCTTTTCATCTTTGTCGTATCTCTTTCCATTTTCTTTTTTATTAGTATATCCGTTCATTTCATGTACCTCAACTTCCCTCAGTTGCATTTTCATTTCCATGAGTTAAATATACCATACCTTTATATGCTTGTCAATAGCATTTAAAGATATTTTTCAAAAGTTTAATATAACAAAGAATTTTTACACTTCTTATTATAATGCTACGACAGAACAAAATCAAGATATTTTTCGAACAAGTGTTCTCTTTTTGTTCGAACACTTTACCTTGTGCTTGCTTGGAAGTGGAAAATACTGTCTGATTTTATGCGGCTTGTCTAATTTCCACCTCTTTTCTTCAAAGTCATAGTCACAAAAATCAAGCACTTCGTCCACATATCCATCATTATATCTGTAATCTACAATCACAGGATATGTTTTATATCTCATATAACGTGATGCGTTATCTGGCTTTAGCGGTGGAATCTCTGCCGAAATCCACATAAGATTCTGGTTTACTTTCTTTTCTTCTTTATTTTGTCTAATTGTATTTATCTTCATACAAAATTCTCCTTATGAAATTCTAATTATCTGTTCGTAAATTGCAATTGCATTATCTTCTGGGAAAGAGTGATTATTTAATTGAAGCATCAAATCCCCATGCGTATCTCCTGTTACAAATATCATAAAATAACTCCTTCCAGTAACTCTTTTAATGCCTGCATATTATCCTCGTGTACTTCGTCATCTTTGTCTGAATCATCTTTGCCAGTCTCATAGGCACACTTGATAATCTCCATAACTCTATCATAACTCACATTAATAACATTTTCCTTTAATCCGTTAAATGCTCCGCTGATAATATCCTTGTACGTCTGGGCAATATCATCGAACAATACATGTGTTTCCTCTTCTGTAATTGTAGCATATAAAAACGTCATTGCAGGACTGCTATGATTCAATAATCTCATAAGTGTATACAATACATTCTGATCATCCTTATGATCAACAAGTGTCCAGTATACAAAGTTTTTTCGCAATGTATGTGTACCAATGTTATCCTCAATTCCAACTGCCTTAGCACCTTTTTTAACAAAATCCAAAGCATTTGCTTCAGTCATGTGTCCTGATCCAGACCTACATGTTCCGAAAACATAACCATCCATTGGCACTTTGCCATCAATCTTGACATCATATTTAGTTCCTGCAACAGCTTCAAAGAAAATATCCACTGCTTCAGTTACCAAATCGTTAAAATATACCGTTCTGAATTTCTTTGTTTTCTTTTCCTGTTTACGAGTCTTATCGCCTAATAAGTCGCCCCATTTAAGTCTAACAATATCAGAGATACGATATGCCGTATTATTTCCGACAGTAACCAAAAGATTATTTCTGGCAGCTACATATCGTTTGTACTCTGTATAGGATTTATCAATCTGGTCTCTAAAATATGCATTAAAGGCTGCAAATTTTTCTTTGTTTTTAATCGGATAAACCAAAGATGATACACCTTTTTGTTTGTTAGATCGAGTCCATTTAGGATTTCCGTCCTTGCGTCTTTTAATCTTTGTTTCAGATTCTTCTGCGTTATTATTATTTACTGTTTCAATAACTTCAAACTGTGTTGCTGCCATGATAATCTCACCTCTCTTAGTTATTCTTACACTCTCTTAATTACTTTTTCTATTTCCTGTGCCAGCAGAAAATCATTTATTGCATTTTCATCGTCAGTAATCAATGTATATTTCCATACTGGGGAACCATGATATGATATATCTTCAACCTTAAATAATCCTCTTTTACCAGTGTTATTTTCTCTATGATCTGACTCCAATAACTCTGTATGAATTCCCCAACCATCATATAGATGTCCATCGTATAGTATTTGAGCCGCAGCTATTAATATATTATATTTGCTCACATCAACCTCTGTATTCACTGTTCCGTATAATTTCATTGTTCCAATCTCCTCTCTTAGTTATTACACTGTTCACGTACTTCTGGTCTAATTTCTACTTCGATTAATTCCATAATTCTCACTCCTATTCTCTAAATTTAGGCAAAATAAAAAGAAGCCCATAAGCTTCTCAAAATTGCCATTATTCAGTTTGCAATTATCATCATCCGTCATACAGGTTTATCCTGTCATCTGCTTCTCAAACAACTGTCTTTCCAACGCACCAAAATCATAATCACGATCACATTCCAAGTGTGCAAGGTTCGTTACCTTTGGCTTTTGTTTAGCGTTCTTCTTAGCCTGATTTCGTTCCCAGTTTCGTACTGCTGCCTTCCAGTCTTGCATCTTGCTATTGCCCATCATCCAATCTTTGGCTGTGTAATAATCCACAAACTCTTCTGGATCAATCCCATTGTTTCTTTGTTGACAATATCTGGAGACTTGCTCGCAATCAGGCGGTGTGAATCGCTTTATATTATTATTATTATATTTATTATTATTCTTTACTTTCTTTTTATATGTCGCTTCTGCGTCGTTTTGGTGTCGTTTCTGTGTAGTTTTTTCATCTACAAAACTTTGATAAACACTGTATTTTACTATGGTTATGACTGTCTTTTTAGTGTCGCTTTTTACATGTATGATGCTGTCGTTTTCCAGTGTCTTTAAAAATTTGACAACTTTTGAATTGCTCCAACCCCATCGATCACATAACTTTCTGATTGAAGTAACCACTGATCCTCGCTTAACTGCTTCTAAATTTCCATCAATGTATTTCGATTGATCATTATAACCTGCGAGAATCAGTAAGTCAATCATTGCTTGTCCTCTGGCAAATGGTTTATCTTCCCACAACCAGTGATCTATAATTTTCCGATGGAGTTTAATCCACCCTGTGTTACTCATGGCATCACTCCCATCTATATACATCTATCAAATTTTCGTTTTATTTATTTTTCTATCAAAGTTTCATTTTATTCTTTAATCGGTTTTGTGTGAATGACATTTCTCCTAGAATATATCCATCGTAAGCCTTTGTTTCCAAGCCATTGATCTAACCAATCTTTAAATTCGTCTCTAAAGCACAACTCAAACCCAACGATTGCATCTGTGTTCCCAACCAATATAATTTCCATCTCATGACTGCATGGTAAGTAATTAAATCTAAATGGATATTTTTTATTTTCAAGCTCTGCATTTAATTCATTTACTATATCTGAAGTGAGATATTTCATTGTATACCCATGATCACTAAATTCCAAGATGTCTGTCTGGAAATCAATTCTACACGCCTTAAGAATCTTGTCTCCTTGACTCTTACATTCTTCTAAAAGTTCTCTTAAAGCACTTTCGGTGTCAAATGTTGCATAACCAATTCCATCTTCTTTTGTTTCATATATACATATATAAGGATGACTTGGTTCATAGGCATATGTTTCTCTACTTTTCTTTGTCATTTTCATTTTATACCCCCATTTTATTCTTTACAAGCTACAACACAGATTAAATCTTTAAAAAATGGTTTATCAGCAACTAAATAAAGCTGATAATAAACATCCAGATCTATTAGATTCTGCTGTGATTTTTCAGCACTATAAATTATTAAGTATTGTAATTTATTGCTCCAATTTTCTACAATACATAAATAGTTTTCCAATGATTCCTTAATATTTTGAGCATTATCTAAAACAAAATTATCACATTCAGAAAATAGGCTTTGAGGTACTTGTTCTCCTTCAAATATGATTACAAAGCATTTTTCTGATCGAGAACTATCAATAAAATCACTGAGAAATTTAGATTTTCCATTCCCTTTTAATGTTAATATATTCATTTTTCCATCAC
>NZ_JAGTTT010000026.1:0-35409 GCF_018223505.1 Anaerostipes sp. Marseille-Q3525 | reverse complement strand
TTATTATATTGAAGCACGAACGAGAGATAATAAAAGAACAGATATTATTATTGATTATAAAGGAGAATATATTATAGAAACAGTTGTATAAATTAAAAACAGACCTAAAGTTTTATAAGGTCTGTTTTTTATTTAAGAAAATTTTATATCAACAATATAAAAACAAAAATAACAATAGAAGCAACCATCAATTTATACTCATCTGAAAAGTTTTCTTTGTTCTGTAATTTTACCAGTACATGATATAAAAAGTAAAAAAATGAAAAAAAGCATAAAGCCAAGATAAATAAAACGATAATATGTTCCATAATAATTCCCTCCCATAATAAAAATCCTTAAAGTTTTATTTTTAAATAATATTATAAACAATATATTTCATATGTCCAGATAGCCCCCCAAAAAAACACTTAATGATAAAGAGTCTCAACAAGAAATGATAGACATGTTTTGATACAAATAGTTTCATTTGTGGATGAAAAAGGAATATGGTAAACTGATATTAAAATGAACAATAAATTAGAGCAATAGTTAAGAAACGTTTCTTTAAAATAACAGGAAAGGGAAAGATTATGTACAAAATCAGCAATTTCAGTGACAACGACGACGTAAAGATCATCGACCAGTCAGGACCATTTGAAGTCATCGAATATCAGAGAGACTTAAGTGTTATGCCAGAAGATGCCCAGTTAGCATTCTTCTGCAGTCAGATGAACGTAAGAAAACGTCAGCTTAAATGCGAATTATCTAAAGGAAATGTAACAATTCAGGCAGGTGCCATGCAGTGGATGGCAGGAGATGTCTCTGCGACAACAGGAATCAAAGGAGCAGGAGATTTCTTATCCAAGACAATCCGGGGAAAAGTAACGGGAGAATCTGCGATTAAGCCAGAATATACAGGAGAGGGAACTCTTGTTTTGGAACCTACATATAAACATATCATTTTATTAGATCTTGACGAATGGGGTAATTCGATCGTATTAGATGATGGTTTATTTTTAGCCTGTGAATCTACACTGAAACAAAAAGCAGTCAGAAGAAAGACGTTCTCTTCTGCATTTGCAGGTGGTGAAGGATTCTTCAACCTAGGATTAAAAGGAAGCGGAGTTGTCTGTCTGGAATCCGATTGCCCAAGAGAAGAATTAGTGGAAATCACATTAGAAGATGATGTTATAAAGATTGACGGAAACCTTGCAATTGCATGGAGTGGAAGTCTTGACTTTACGGTAGAACGAGCAGGAAGATCTTTGCTTGGTTCTGCAGTGAGTGGTGAAGGTCTGGTAAATGTATACCGTGGAACAGGAAAAGTATTATTAGCACCAGTTGTGAATCAGGCAATGAAACCACAGCAGGTGGTGGAGAAAGAGCCAGTGATCGTTAGTGATGACGACGAATAAGAATATAACATATATACAAAAGATTGCTTCATAAAAAGAAATAGCATTTGTTACAAAAAATAAGTAACTTTAGTAAGAAATGCCATTGCAACTTTTATTTTTACATTCTTAGCTTTTGCCATTGCACAGTTTGGATTATTAGCCGTTGTAAAACAGGGATATGCATACCTTGGATACGCAGCATTTATCACACTGTTTGTTCCATTTATTGTTCATGTGATCGCAACAAAAGGAAAAGAAATTTAAAGTTTGTATACAAAAACTTGAAAATTCAAACGATTTGATCTATAATAACAAAGAAATAAAAACAGGGAGCTTGTGAAACAGGCTGAGAGGAAAGTAAAACTTTCGACCTTTGAACCTGATTTGGGTAATGCCAGCGTAGGAAACGAAGATCATGAATCGCGAATATACGGAAAGTTACTAAATCAGTAGCTTTCCGTTTTTTTGTGTTTATAGGCAAGTAAATTTTATGAGAAAACAGCCTATAAAACAATGCGGTCAATTGGGGGCACCACTTTTGATCGCAATACAAAAATAATGCATAAGAGAAAAGGAGAGATACTTATGAGAACAGCATTATCAATCGCTGGAAGTGATTCCAGTGGAGGCGCTGGAGTTCAGGCTGACTTAAAGACTATGACAATGAATGGTGTATTTGCAATGAGCGCCATTACAGCACTGACAGCCCAGAATACAACCGGCGTAACAGGAATCTTAGAAGCAGATCCAGAGTTTTTAAAGAAACAGATCGACGCAGTCTTTGAAGACATCAGACCAGATGCAGTCAAGATTGGAATGGTTTCCTCGAGTGGACTGATCAAAATGATCGCAGAGAGATTACAGCATTATAAAGCGGAAAATATCGTTGTTGATCCAGTGATGGTAGCAACGAGTGGATCAAGATTATTAGAAGAAGATGCTGTAGATACATTAAAGAAAGAACTATTACCGATTGCAACGGTAATCACACCCAATATTCCAGAAGCAGAGATTCTTTGTGGTATGGAGATTCACACGGAAGAAGATATGGTAGCAGCGGCAAAAGCAATCTATGAAGATCTTGGATGTGCTGTCTTATTAAAAGGTGGTCATAACATCAACGATGCCAATGACTTATTATATACAAAAGAAGAAGTTTCTTGGTTTAAAGGAAAGAGGATCAACAACCCAAACACACACGGAACAGGATGTACTCTTTCTAGTGCCATCGCAGCAAATCTTGCCAAAGGTTTTGATCTTAAGACTTCTGTACAAAGAGCAAAAGATTATATTTCAAGAGCTTTAGCAGATATGTTAGATTTAGGAGCTGGAAGTGGACCAATGAATCATGCGTTTGATTTAAAAGATGAATGGAAAGAGGAGGCATAAGTGATGGGAAGCAGAAGAACATCAATCTTTGAAAACGGACTGATTTGGTTTGGAGCAGGAGTTTCATTAGCAGAAATTTTAACAGGTACAAGTTTCGCACCTTTAGGGTTTACCAAAGGATTATTAGCGATCATCATTGGACACATCATTGGATGTGGAATGATGTTTTTTGCCGGATTTATTGGTGGAAAGACAAGAAAAAGCGCAATGGAAACTGTAAAAATGAGCTTTGGATCAACAGGAGCTTTGTTATTTGCAGTATTAAATATTTTACAGTTAGTTGGATGGACAGCCATCATGATTTATGATGGATCATTAGCGGCAGCAGGAATCTTTCATGTGGCAAACTGGGTATGGCCAGTTGTGATCGGAGGACTGATCATCATCTGGATCTTAGTTGGAATTGAAAGTTTAGGAAAGATTAATACGGTTGCAATGGCAGCTTTATTTATCTTAACCGTTGTATTAAGCTTTATCATTTTTGGACATGGATCATTAAATACGGTTGCAAACGATGGATTAACATTTGGCGCAGCTGTAGAACTTGCGGTAGCTATGCCATTATCATGGCTTCCATTGATCAGTGACTACACAAGAGAAGCAAAAGAACCAACAAAAGCAACATGGGCAAGCGTGATCGTCTATGGATTAGTCAGCTGTTGGATGTATGTGATCGGTATGGGAATCTCTATTTTCACAGGAGAATCTGATATCGCACAGATCATGGTAAAAGCCGGACTTGGAATCGCAGGATTATTAATTATCGTATTCTCAACCGTAACAACAACATTCTTAGATGCATGGTCTGCTGGAATTTCCAGTGAATCTTTATCTAAGAATATCAATGGAAAATGGATCGCAGTTGCAGCAACAGTGATCGGAATCATTGGAGCCATTGTTTATCCAATGGATGACATCACAGATTTCTTATATCTGATCGGTTCAGTCTTTGCACCAATGATCGCCGTACAGATCGCAGATTTCTTTATCCTTCATCAGGATTTTTCAAGAAAATCTGTATGCATTCAGAACATGCTTGTATGGGTTGTTGGCTTTATTGCATACCGCTGGCTGATGGGTGTCGATACGATCCTTGGAAACACACTTCCTGATATGGTGATCACGATTGTTTTAAGTGTGATCGTAAGTTTATTGTTTGGGAAGAAGCATGACTAAGCCCTTTATAAATTAACTTATATAATAATAACGAAAAAATGGTTTTATATTATATGCAAAATATGATATAAAGCCATTTTTTTTATTTAATGATCTTGGATGGGTATCACATAATCAGGAAGAAATCTATCAAAATACGATTTATGTTGTAAAGAAACTGGTTACAGACGCAGGGATTGATAAAAATAAAGTTGCAGGAATTGGGGCAGCATATTTGGCAGGAATTGCTTTGGAAATTTATGATAAAACGATTTTTGACCAGATTAAGTGTGATAAGTATGAGCCATTAATGGAAGAGGAGCGATGGAAACATAAAAAGTATGGTTGGAAAAAAATAATTCAGAGTGCTTGTGAGAAAAATTAAATTAAAAATAGCACAAATCTATAATGCCGTATAGGATATTTTTATATCTTATAAGGTATTTTTCTGTTCATAACCTATTGACAAGTACAATTTCATTCCTTATAATCATATTATTCCTATTAAAATTGTATGAAATATAACGAAGAAGGTGACAGAGATGAAAGAAATATTATGCTTCGGAGATTCCAATACATACGGACTCATCCCCGGTACAAATAGAAGATATAACAGAGAAACAAGATGGACAGGTATTTTATCAGAGAAGCTTTACGATAAAGGATATAGAATCATTGAAGAAGGATTATGCGGAAGAACCAGTGTGTTTGATGATGCAACAAGAGATGGAAGGAATGGAGCGAAAGTACTTCCGATGCTTTTAGAAACACACACACCGCTTGATCAGGTGGTTTTAATGCTTGGAACCAATGACTGTAAAATATACAATCATGCAAGTGCAGAGCGTATTGGAAAAGGCATCGAAAAATTAATCCAACAGATCAAAAAACATGATCCTACGATCGATATTTTATTAGTATCTCCAATTGAACTTGGAGAAGATGTATGGAAACCAGGGTTTGATCCCGAATTTGATCAGCATTCTGTGAAAGTATCCAAACAATTAAAACAGACATATTTAAAGATTGCATGGAAATACGGATGTGATTTTCTTGCAGCAAGTGATGTAGCCAAACCAAGTAAGGCAGATATGGAACATATGAATGAAGAAGGACATAAAAACCTTGCAGAAGCCATCGAATCATTTCTTGTAGAAAAAGAAAGAAATCATTCAAACGACTATGTAAATGTGGTATGATAAGACAAATGATACAAAACATTCAGAAAGGAATTTTACATATGGAAATGATCAATCCACAGGAATGGAAAAAAGACCTGCCAGCATTTAAAGAAAAGACAGACCGGTTTTATGCAGGAGAATTAAGTAAAGCAGATTATAAAGGATTCTCCGGTGGTTACGGAAGCTATGCACAGAAAGATGGAAAGGCAAGCATGATCCGTCTTCGTATGGCGGGTGGTCATTTAACAAAAGACAAATTAAAATTTATCGCAGACAGTATTAAAACATATAACGTAGATAAAGTACATTTGACAACATGTCAGGCAATTCAGTTACATAACTTACAGCCAGAAGCAATCTATGGAATCATGGAAGGTGGATTAGATCATGGCATTGTAACAATGGGTGGTGGTGGAGATTTTCCACGAAATGTTACTGTATCTCCATTATCCGGTGTGCAGAAAGGAGAATATTTTAATGTTCTTCCTTATGCAGAAGCAGCTGGAGAGTATTTAATGACATTTATTAAAAAAGAAGTCATGCCAAGAAAGTTAAAAGTTGGATTCTCAAATGGGCCAGCGAATGAGACACATGCAACATTCCGTGATCTTGGATTTGTGGCAAGAGAAGATGGAAACTTTGATGTTTACAGTGCCGGTGGACTTGGCAATAATGCAAGATTTGGACTGAAAGTTGCTGAGAATGTAAAACCAGAGAAGATCCTTTATTATATCTGTGCAATGCGAGAGACATTTATCGCACATGGAAATTACAAACAGCGTGGAAGAGCCAGAACTCGCTATATGCAGGAAACTTTAGGAGAAGAAGGATATATCAAAGCATTCCATGAGAAATTAGATGAAGTTTTCGCATCTGGACAGGATTTAGATCTTCATGTAGAGATTCCTGAAGTAACAAAACAAGGAGATGAAAGTAAAGCAGAAGGAAAACGTGTGATCGAGCAGAAACAAGAAGGATTATATGCAGTTGCTTATCATCCATTTGGTGGCTGCCCAAAACCTGAGAAATTAGGACAGATCTATGATGTGATCAAAGATATGGATGAGGTAGAAGCACGGATCTCTCCAGATGAGACGATGTATATCATTAATCTGACTGGAGATGAAGCAAAGAAAGTTTCAGAAGTCACAAATGATGGTGCAGAAACATTGTTTGAGACATCGGTATCCTGTATCGGGGCAACAATCTGTCAGGTTGGATTAAGAGATTCTCAAGGACTGTTACACAAAGTGATCAAAGCAGAAAGAGAAGCCGGATTAAAAGATGGATCATTACCAAAGATTCATATTTCCGGATGTATGTCTTCTTGTGGAACACACCAGATCGGAGAGATCGGATTCCACGGAAGTATGAAAGTGATTGATAAAGTTGCTCATTCTGCATTTGTTCTTCATATCAATGGATCTGATTATCAGGGCAAAGAGGTTATGGGAGAAGAAGTAGGAACCATCCTTGAAGAAGATATTCCAAAATTCCTTGTAAAATTAGGACATACCGTTGAGAGCGAAGGACTTGATTATGCACAGTGGAATGCAAAACATCCAGAAGGTATCAAGGAAATCGCAAAAGAATATTTACAATAACAGGTAGAAGCAATGGCATATTTTCCAATGTTTGTACAACTAAAGAATAAAAAATGTCTCGTGATCGGTGGTGGCAGGATCGCGCTTCGTAAGATCGAAGTCTTAAAAGATTTTGAAGCGGATGTTACCGTGATCGCACCAGAGATGATACCCCAGATTCGGCAGATCGATAAGATCCGCCGAATCTTTCGAACATTTATGGAGGAAGATTTCAAAGAAGCAGAACTTGTGGTTGCAGCAACCAATGATCCAAAGGTAAACAGTGAGATCAGCAAGATCTGTATGCAAAGAAAGATTCCGGTCAATGCAGTTGATCAGAAAGAAGATTGCAGCTTTATTTTTCCATCCTATGTAAAAGAAGGAGAAGTAGTTGCGGCGTTTTCAAGTGGTGGTCAAAGCCCTATGATCACGCAATATTTAAAGGAAAAGATTAAACCAAATCTGACGGAAGAATTAGGACAGATCGCACAGATCTTAGGAAGTTTGAGAGCGTTTGCAAAATCATGTATTGCCACAGAACAGCAGCGCAAGGAATTTTATAAAGAATTATTACAAATCGGATTAAAAGATATTGATTCACTAGAAGAACAACGAATCAATGAAATCATTCAAAAATATACAAAAAATCAGAGTGAAATCGAGGAACAGTAAAATGGAACGTACAAGAAGATTAAGAACAAGTAATTATATGAGAGATATGGTGAGAGAAAACCATGTAAGAATTGATGAACTGATCTATCCGATCTTTGTCACAGAAGGAGAAGATATCAAGCATCCAGTAGAATCCATGCCAGGAATTTACCAGTATTCGCTAGACCGCCTGCCAGAAGAAATTAACAGAATTAAAGAAGCAGGGATCAAAGCAATTTTAATCTTTGGAATCCCAGATCACAAAGATGAAGTCGGAAGTGGTGCATACGCTGAAGATGGAATTGTACCAAAAGCAATCCGTCAGATTAAGAAAGAATACGAAGAACTGATCATCATTGCAGATGTATGTCTTTGCGAATACACTTCTCATGGACATTGCGGTCTTGTGAAAGATGGCATGATCTTAAACGACGAAACACTGCCACTTCTTGCAAAAGCATCTATAAGTTATGCAAAAGCAGGAGCAGATATCATTGCACCAAGTGATATGATGGATCTTCGAGTAAAAGCGATTCGTGAAGCTTTAGATGAAGCAGGTTTTGTATACATACCAATCATGTCTTACAGTGCTAAGTTCGCATCAGGATATTATGGACCATTTCGTGATGCAGCACACTCCGCACCAGGATTTGGAGACCGAAAGACATACCAGATGGACCCAGCCAATGGACAGGAAGCGATGCGCGAGATCGGGGAAGATATCGAAGAAGGTGCAGACCTTATTATTGCAAAACCAGCACTTGCCTATATGGATATTATGAAAGAAGCATCCATGAAATATAATATTCCAATCGTTGCATATAATGTAAGCGGTGAGTATGCCATGGTAAAAGCAGCTGCAGCCAATGGATGGATCGATGAGAAAAAGATCGTTATGGAAAATATGGTTGGATTAAAACGTGCCGGTGCAAAGATGATCATTACTTATCATGCATTAGACGTTGCAAAATGGCTGAAAGAAGAGGAAAGATAAATGAGTGATACAAGATCAAAAGAGTTATATGAACGAGCAAAAGTACACATTCCAGGTGGGGTTAATAGTCCAGTCCGTGCATTTCGTGCGGTAAACAGAACTCCAAGATTTATGGAATCAGCAAAAGGGGATCGAATCATTGATGCCGATGGAAATGAATACATTGATTATGTATGTTCCTGGGGACCTGGAATCTTAGGACATGCTCATCCACAGGTCATTCAAAAGGTTATGGAATCTTGCAAAAACGGATTAACCTTTGGAGCACCAACAGAGAAGGAAGTAATTTTGGCGGAATTGATCAGTGAACTCATTCCATCCATGGAGGTAAGCCGTTTGGTAAGTTCAGGAACAGAAGCTGTCATGAGTGCGATCCGTGCAGCCAGAGGGTTCACAGGAAGAGATAAGATCATCAAATTCCGCGGATGTTATCATGGACATTCCGACAGTTTGCTAGTAAAAGCAGGTTCTGGGGCATTAACAACATCCGTTCCAGACAGTGCCGGAGTTCCAAAAGACGATACAAAGAATACATTAGTTGCAGAATATAATGATAAAGATTCTGTAGAGAAATTATTTAAAGAAAATAAAAATGAGATTGCAGCAGTCATTGTAGAACCTGTTGCAGCGAACATGGGATTAGTACTTCCAGAAGAAGGATTTCTTGAATTTTTACGAGAGATCACAAAAGATCATGATTCTTTACTGATCTTTGATGAAGTGATCACAGGTTTCCGACTGTCTCTTGGAGGAGCACAGCAGTATTACAATATCAAGCCAGATATCACAACACTTGGGAAGATTGTTGGTGGCGGAATGCCAATCGGTGCTTACGGTGGAAGAAGAGAGATCATGCAGATGATCTCCCCAGATGGACCAGTTTATCAGGCAGGAACTTTATCAGGGAATCCAGTTGCAACAACCGCAGGTATTGAAACATTAAATATCTTAAAAGATGATCCACAGATTTATGAAAGACTGGAAAATAAAACAAAGAAACTTGCAAATGCAGCAAGACAGGCAGGAAATGGACATGTTTGTGTGAATCAGATCGGTTCTTTGATGAGTGTTTTCTTTACAGATCAGAAAGTCAGAGATTTTGAAAGTGCTGTGACATCTAATACGGAACAATATGCAGATTATTTTGGATATTTATTAGATCGTGGAATTTATATTGCACCATCTCAGTTTGAAACAATGTTTATCTCTGATGCACATACCGAAGAAGATATTGAGAAAACGTGTAAACTTGCAGGAGAAGCTTTATGCAATTTGGATTTCTAGGAATCGATTACAAAAATGCAGATCTTGCCGTTCGTGATGAGATTTCATTTACGGATCAGAAAAAGATGGAATTTTTCCGTAAAGCAGAAGAAAATGGAATTGAACAAGTCATGATCTTATCAACCTGTAACCGCAGTGAGATCTACTATTTTTATGAAAAGGAATCACAGGTAAAAGCAATACAAGATATCTATTGCGATATGTTTGAGAAAGTGCAGATTAGGCAATATATTAGACATTGCGAAGAAGACAAAGCTGTTTCTTATCTGTTTCGAGTCACAGCAGGTCTAGAGTCCATGGTACTAGGAGAAGACCAGATTCTTGGACAAGTAAAAGATGCCTTAGATTTTTCGAGAACAATGGGATTTAGCAAAAAAGAATTAAATAAAGTCGTAAGAGATGCGGTAACCTGTGCAAAAAAGGTAAAGACTACGTTTAAAATGAGCGAAAAACCAGTATCTGTTGGTTATATAGGAATCCTTGAAGTTGAAAAAACATGCATGATCAAAGGAAAAACGATTTTGGTGATCGGAAGTGGAGATACCGCAGTTCTTGCTCTTCGTTATCTATATGAATACGAGGCAGGAAAGATTTATTTATGTAGCAGAACACTGGCACATGCAGGAAATGTTCAGAAAGAATTTGAAGAAATTGAGATCATTTCATATGAACAAAGATATGAGGTCATGAAACGATGTGATATCGTAGTTTCTGCAACATCAGCACCACATGTGGTTGTAAAAGAAGAATGTTTTACACCAGAAAAATCTGTTACATTTTTAGACCTTGCAACGCCAAGAGACATCGATCCAAAACTTTCAGATGAACCAAAGGTAAATCTGATCAACTTGGATACGATCAAAGAAATATCTAAAGCTAATCAGTCAGAGCGGGAAGAACTTTGTAGAGAAAGTTTTACGATGATCGAGAAGGAAAAAGAAGAAACGATCAAGTGGTTATTTCAAGTTCCAATGGAAGAAACAATCCGTTCCCTTCAGGAAAAATGCACAGAAATCGTGGAAGACAGCTACTCCTATTTATCAAGAAAAATGGATCTTGGGACAAGAGAACAGAAGTTATTGAAGAAAGTATTAAATGCATCTTTGCAGCGAATGATCAAAGAACCGATTCAGGAATTAAAACATTTAGAGACAAGGAAAGAACAGGCAGATTATAAAAAGATGGTAGAACAGCTTTTTGGAATTGACACAAAGAAAGGAACCGATCTATGAAATATATCATTGGCTCAAGAGGATCACGTCTTGCATTAATTCAGACAAAGTATGTACAGGAGAAATTGGCGAAGGCATATCCAGAGCATTCTTTTGAAATTGAAGTGATTAAAACAAAAGGTGATAAAATTCAGAATAAACCATTAGATAAGATTGGTGGAAAAGGACTGTTTGTGAAAGAAATCGAAGAAAAAATCATTTCCGGGGAGATTCATATGGGCGTTCACAGTATGAAAGATATGCCGTCAACTCCAGCGAAAGGGCTTGTTTTCACAAAATCATGGAAAAGGGAAGATCCAAGAGATGTACTGATCCTTCGAACAGCATCCAACCTTTCTGATTTAAGAAAAGGAGCAGTGATCGGAACTGGAAGTAAACGACGTGCATTTCAACTGCTAAAACAAAGACCAGATCTTAAGATCGTCAATATCCGTGGAAATGTCGATACAAGACTTCGGAAAATGGAAGAACAAGAATTAGATGGAATCATTCTTGCGGCAGCAGGACTGAAACGACTTGGAATGCAAGATGTGATCACACAATATCTGGAACCAGAAGAAATGATCTCAGCACCTGCACAGGGAGTTCTTGCGTTGGAAGTCAGAGAAGATCAGAAAGAATTACAACAGATGTTAGATGTATTTTCGGACGAAGAAACTATGAACGAGGTATGTGCAGAACGAAATTTCTTAGAACAAATGGGTGGAAGCTGTCATACCCCGGCAGGTGCCAGATGTCAGAAGACAAACGATGGATACCGATTAGATGCGATGTTTGGAAATGAAGATGGAAACAAACAGGCATACACGAAAGTTTATGGGACTGACCCTGAAACTTTAGCAAAAACAGCCGTAAAAAATATAAAAAAACAGTTGGAAGGAATTGTCTATTTGATCGGTGCAGGACCAGGAGATCCGGAACTTATCACAGTCAAAGGAAAAGAGATATTAAAAAAAGCAGACTGCGTGATCTATGACAGGCTTATTCCACAGGAACTATTAGATGAGACAAAAGCTGGCTGTGAGTGTATCTATGTTGGAAAAGAAAATCATCATCATACAATGAAACAAGAACAGATCAATGAATTGTTAGCAGAGAAAGCATTGCAATATGATATTGTAGTTCGTTTAAAAGGTGGCGATCCATTTGTCTTTGGACGAGGTGGGGAAGAAGCGATTTATTTAGCGCATCAGGAAATTCACTGTGAAGTCATTCCTGGAATCAGTTCCTGTATCGCAGCCGCAGAACTTGCTGGAATCCCAGTCACACACAGAGGAATCTCCAAAGGATTTCGCGTTGTGACAGCACATGATCGTAGAAATCAGCTGTCTGATCTTAATTTTGCTTCTATGGCAAAGTCAGAAGAGACATTAGTATTCTTAATGGGACTTACAAAATTAGAAGAGATCACAACCAATTTATTAAAAAAAGGAATGAATGAAAATACACCTGTTGCAGTCATTTCAAATGCGGCATCAGCAAAACAAAAAACATGTACTGCAACATTAAATATAATTCAGGAAAAAGCAGATCAGGAAAAGCTTTCATCACCAGCTGTTATTGTTGTAGGAGATGTTGTGAAACTTCAAAAAGAGATTCAAAAACCAGAAGATACAACTTGGCATTTGGTCACAAAGGTAGGTGATCAGCCATCAAAATTAGCACAGTTATTAAAAGATCATGGATATAAGATCAAAGAATTTCAAACAGGAGAGATCTCTTATAAAAAGAATCTGATTTCTAAGGAAGAATTAGCGAAAGTTACTTATCTTATTTTTACAAGCAGATATGGAGTTCATGGCTTTATGAAACAGATGAAAGCTGCTAATCTGGATCTAAGAAATCTTTATGATAAAAAGATAGTTGTCGTTGGAGAGAAAACGAAAGATGTTTTAATGGAATATGGAATTGTTGCAGATCTTATGCCGAAAGAAGCAGGAGAAGTCCATCTTTGCAAACTTATGAAACAGGAAGTAAATAAAGATGATGTCATTTGGTATTGTAAAGGAATATCTGGTGGAGAAATACTAAAAGAAACACTTGAATCAGTTTGCCAGATAAAAGAAAAGATCATGTATGAAAATAAGAAAGTGATCTTTGATGTCCACCTACAGATCAAAGATATTAAAAGTATTTCATTTACTTGTGCGTCTTCCGTTCGAAGATTTTTTGATCAAATAAAAAAAGAAGAAATAAAGGAATGGATAGAAAACATTCCATGCATCAGTATCGGAGAAAAGACAACAAAACAATTAAAGAAAGTTGGAGTAAAACATATTTTAGAAGCCAAAGATACAACATATTTATCAATGTTTGATAAAATCAAGGAATCTATGTTATAATAGCAAAATGCCAGAGATCAAATGATGGAACTCTGGTATTTTAAATGAAAAAGAAAGGCAGAATTAAATCATTATGGGATTTGAATTTCAGATGTTAGACGGACTTCAGACGATCCATACTTCATTCCTAGATACATTTATGACATCAATCACCAAACTTGGAGATGCAGGAATCGTGTGGATCATTTTGACAGTTATTTTATTACTGATACCAAAAACAAGAAAAGCAGGAGGATACATGGCAGTGGCATTGATCGCTGATCTGATCATTTGCAATGTGATCATAAAACCGATCGTTGCAAGACCAAGGCCTTATAGTATCAATAAAACGGTACAGTTACTGGTTACACCATTGAAGGATTATTCTTTTCCATCCGGTCATACCGCAGCATCGTTTGCATCAGTCAGTGCACTTTATTTTGCAGGAAAAAAGAAAGTGGCAGCAGGGGCTTTGATATTATCTATTTTCATCGCTTTTTCAAGATTGTATTTATATGTTCATTACCCAACGGATGTTTTAGGTGGATTGATCATTGGATTATTATGTGGATGGATCGCAGATGTGATCATTAAAAAGATTGCAGAAAGAAAAGCAAAAGTAAAGGCATAGATTTTGTACTAAATCAGATTCAAGTTGAATAAATTGGAATTAAAGTATATAATAGCTTTATAAACGGTATGGAAAATACAATATACATATTGTTTATAAAATCTGATAATAATCACATCAAGAGTTAACATAAAGATCAGACAATTAAAAAGAAGGAGAGCATTATGAAAACAAAAATCGAAGTGCAGTTTCAGGAACGTAATGTGGATGTAAAAGACACAGAGAAACTTGTTAAAGAAGATTTAAAAGCAAGTGGTGTTAAAATGAACACAATTGCAAACTTAGATATTTACTATCAACCTGCGCAAGGTGATATCTATTACGTTGCAACAACAAAAGACGGCAAAGAGATCAGTAACGAAGAAGCATTAAAGATCGAAGAATAAACTACATATTCATAATACATGCCAAAAAATTAAATTCTAATTATAAAAGTAAAAACCATTTAATAAATCTTGCAAAGATGAATTTGCGGATGATTCTATTAAGTGGTTTTTATTTTTTAATTTTTGGAGATACTAAATGAAATACAGACATTTAACACGTGCTTGACAAGCAGACAAAGCTTCTATATTCTATTATGAGGAAATGAAAAGAACAGGAGAAAAAGATTGAATGATTTAAATATTAACTGGAAAGATTTTTATAAAAATGTATTTTCACTGGTTGTTCCGATGGCATTACAAAATCTGATCAATGTCGGTGTTACTGCAGCCGATGTTGTAATGCTTGGAAAAGTCAGTGAAAAAGTATTATCAGGAGCTTCCCTTGCAGGTCAGATTCAGTATATCATGGTATTGTTCTTATTTGGATTGACGTCAGGTGCAACTGTTCTTACCGCGCAATACTGGGGAAAAGGTGATAAAACAACGATTGAAAAGATTCTTGCCTTAGGGATCAGATCCGCAGTGATCGTAACGGCAATTTTTACAGTGGCAGCCTTTGCAATTCCAGCATCCCTAATGAGAATCTTTACAAATGATCCACAGGTGATCGCAGAAGGAGTCAAATATTTAAGAATTGTAGCATGCTCTTATATTATCATGGGAATTACCAATGTATACTTATATGTTATGAGAAGCATTGAACGAGTGATCGTAGCGACAGTCGTCTATCTTGTATCATTTTTATGTAATGTGATCTTTAATGCAATTTTTATTTTTGGATTATTCGGATTTCCAGCATTAGGAATCCGAGGAGCAGCCATTGCAACATTGATCGCAAGGATCGTAGAATTGATTTTGGTCTGTGGTTATGCAAAGATTTATAATAAAGATGTAAAATTCAGAGTTCATTATTTTCTACATCAGGACAAATTGTTAGTGAAAGACTTTTTAGTCTATTCCCTGCCAGTTGTTTTAAATGAAGTGATGTGGGGACTTGGAACATCAGCAAATACAGCTGTTCTTGGACATATGGGTAGTTCTGCAGTTGCAGCCAATTCTGTGGCACAGGTGGCAAGACAGTTAGCAACCGTCGTATCCTTTGGATTATCCAGTGCAACAGCAATCTATCTTGGTAAGACGATCGGAGAGAAGAAATTTGATCATGCCAGAGCTTATGCGAAACGATTTATTATTTTAAGTGTGGTTATGGGAGTAATTGGCGGGGCATTGATCTTAATTGCTTCCCCAGTTGTGATTTCTTTCTTATCACTAAGTGCAGCTGCAAGATATTATCTGAAGATGATGTTTTACGTGATGTCTTATTTTGTGATCGCACAGGCATTTAATACAACAATGGTTGTTGGAATCTTCCGCTCTGGAGGCGATACAAAGTTTGGCCTGATCATGGATGTATCAACGATGTGGGGATGCTCCATTTTGTTAGGTGCATTGGCAGCATTTGTATTTCATTGGAGTGTACCGGCAGTTTATGTCTTATTGATGAGTGATGAATTGATCAAAGTGCCGATCACATCGATCAGGTATCGTAGTTTTAAATGGTTAAAAGATGTGACAAGAGATAACGTTTAAGAGGTATTGAAAGAGATATTTAAGGGAGGAAAATTTCTATGGAAACAGAAGTAAAATTAACGAAACTTGCCCAGTGTGCAGGATGTGGGGCAAAGGTCGGAGCTGGAACTCTGGCAAAGTTATTAGATGGAATTCCAACAAGATCGGATGAACGATTACTGGTTGGATTCGACAAAAGCGATGATGCTTCTGTCTATAAAATTGATGATAATACAGCACTTGTTCAGACTCTGGATTTCTTTCCACCGATCGTTGATGATCCGGAAATGTTTGGGGAAATCGCAGCGGTCAATGCGATCAGTGATATCTATGCGATGGGAGCTGATCCCAAATTGGCTTTAAATATCATGTGTGTCACAAAAGATATGCCAAAGGACAGTATACAGGCAATTTTACGCGGGGGTTATAAGAAAGCATATGAAGCAGGAGTGATCATCACAGGTGGTCATACAATTCATGATCAGGAACCAAAGTATGGTTTATCCGTTTCAGGATTTGTGCATCCAAAGAAATTTCTGACAAACAGCGGTGCAAAACCTGGAGATGTCTTGATTCTTACGAAACCATTAGGAGTCGGGATCCTAACAACATCCGCCAAAGCAGAATTTATCGATCAGAAAGTGATGGATAAGATTTATGATCAGATGAGACAATTAAATAAATATGCCAGAGATATCATGGTAAAATACGATGTTCACAGTTGTACGGATGTGACTGGATTTGGTTTGCTCGGACATGGGTATGAGATGGCACAGGGAAGTAATGTGACGATCCATTTTATGACAGAAGAGATTCCATATCACAAAGAAGCATTAGAGATGGCAGATCTTGGAATGATCCCGGAAGGAGCCTATCGAAACCGCAAATATGCAAGTGCAGGAGTCTCAAAAGCAAAAGAAATCAAGAGGGCCATGGAAGATATTTTATACGATCCACAGACATCCGGAGGACTGATGATCGCAGTCGATGAAAAAGATGCAAAAAATTTATTAAAAGATTTACAGAATACGATCCCATGTGCTAAAATAATTGGGTATGTAGAAGATAAAGAAGAGAAATCAATTATATTAGAATAGAACATAAAACAGACAGGAAGGATCTTAAGATGAAGAAAGATTGTCCTGTCTGATTTTGAGCAATCGTTATTCTCATTTGAGAATAACGACAGGAGAGAAGAATGAAAGATCAATTTCAAAGAACGATTGATTATGCCAGAATATCGATCACGGACCGCTGCAATCTATATTGTACCTACTGCCGCCCAGATCATGAGGAAAAGTTATCTCATAAGGATATTTTAAGATATGAAGAAATCCTAAGATTATGTAAGATTCTTACTAAGCTTGGAATTGACAAATTTAAGATCACAGGTGGAGAACCATTGGTACGAAAAGGCTGCGCAGATTTTATTTATGAATTAAAAAAGATGAATAAGGTAAGTAAAGTTACATTAACAACAAATGCAATTTTTTTATCAAGAGATTTGGATAAATTAACAGAAGCAGGAATTGACGGGATCAACGTAAGTCTTGATTTTATGGATTATGAAAAATATAAAAATATCACAGGATATGATGGCTATGAAAAGGTTATGAAAGCTATCAAAGAAGCAGCTTATATGGGATTGAACGTAAAGATCAATACCGTACTGACAGAACAGACAACGATGGAGGATATCCAGAAATTTATAGACTATATAAAATATCATAAAATTTGTATCCGATTCATCGAACAAATGCCACTTGGAAACAAACAGATCACATCATCTTTGTCACGAGATGAGATCAGAAAGAATCTAAAAGATCAAGGAATTAGATTTCATAAAGTAGAACAAAAAATCGGAAATGGTCCGGCAGTTTATGAAACAATGGAAGGTTATAAAGGAATGATCGGATGGATCGAAGCATTGCATGGAAAGTTTTGTGACAGATGCAATCGTATTCGCCTGACATCGACTGGAGGAGTTAAACCATGTCTTTATTACCAAGAAGCAGGGAATATCAGAAAACTATTAAGAAATGGAAGTTCTGACGAAGAAATCAAAAAGGTGTTAGAAGAGATCATTTACAAAAAACCACAGGCACATCATTTTGAAGACAAGCCGTCAGACAGTAAGATGTATACAATTGGAGGATAATATCAATGGGAGAATTTTCACATTTTGACCAGCATGGAAATGCAGTTATGGTCGATGTAACAGAAAAAAAAGAAACAACAAGAACTGCGATCGCACAGGGAAAGATCAAAGTCAATGATGAAATCTTTGCGAAAGTCAAAGAAGGAAGTATGGCAAAAGGGGATGTCTTGGGAACCGCAAGGGTCGCTGGGATCATGGCAGCAAAGAAAACCTTTGAACTGATTCCAATGTGTCATCTTTTAATGCTTACAAAATGTAAAGTAGATTTTGAAATGTTAGAAGAAACCAAAGAGATCAAAGCAGTCTGTCTGGTAAAAACAACAGGGAAAACAGGCGTTGAGATGGAAGCTTTGACAGGAGTTCAGATTGCATTATTAACGATTTATGATATGTGTAAGGCAATCGATAAACATATGGTCATGTTAGATATTCATTTAGTGGAAAAAACAGGTGGAAAGAGTGGTGATTTTACATGGAAGGAATCATAAAAGCGGTTTGTATCAGTGAAAAACGTGGAACGGTAAAGAAAAATATCAATGAAGTGAAAGTCATCAAAGACTTTGGATTAGAAGGAGATGCACATGCAGGGAAATGGCACCGACAGGTCAGTTTTTTAAGTGCGGATATCGTAGATGAATTTAATGAAAAAGGAGCATCTGTGATCGAAGGTGATTTTGGAGAAAATGTGCTTGTTTATGGGATTGATTTTAAGAAATTACCAGTTGGAACAAAATTGATCTGCAATGATGTAAAGTTTGAAGTTACTCAGATTGGAAAAGAGTGCCACAGTCACTGTGAGATTTACAAACGTGTGGGAGACTGCATTATGCCAAGAGAAGGAATTTTTGCAAAAGTGTTAGAAGGTGGAATGATCAAAGTTGGAGATAAGATTAAAGTTATTTATCCAGACAAAGATATGCCATATCAGGCTGCAGTCATCACATTAAGTGATAAAGGATCCAGAGGAGAACGAGTAGACACAAGTGGTCCAAAAGCAAGTGAGATTTTAAGAGAACATGGATTTGAGATCATAGAAGAAATCCTTCTTCCAGATGAGATGGCACAGATCAAAAAAGAATTGATCCGTTTAAGTGACAGTCGTCAGGTTGATCTGATCATTACAACTGGAGGAACAGGACTTTCCCCAAGAGATTGTACACCAGAAGCAACTTTAGCCGTGGCTGACAGAAATGTACCTGGAATCGCAGAGGCAATACGTGCAGGGTCTATGACGATCACAAAACGAGCCATGTTATCAAGAGGGGTCAGTGTCACAAGAAAGAAAACACTGATCATCAATCTTCCGGGTAGCAAAAAGGCAGTCGAAGAGAGTCTTTCCTTTATTATTGACCAGCTGCCACACGGATTAGATACATTAAGAGGAAATACACAGGATTGTGGAAGAAACTAAGAGAGGAGATAATCTATGGATACATCACCGATCATTATATCGATGAAAACAGCAATCGTTGCCATTGTATTTACATTTATTCTAGGATTGTTTGCTGCTCGATGGATCTTATATCGTAAATCTGAAGCGGCAAAGATCTTCTGGGATGGAATTTTTACGATGCCGTTAGTATTACCGCCAACGGTTGCAGGATTTTTCCTGCTTGTATTTTTTGGCTCTTATGGTCCAGTTGGAAAGCTGTTTGAAGATTATCTAGGGATCAGGATCGCATTTTCATGGGGAGCGACGATCCTTGCGGCAGTTGTGATGTCATTTCCGCTAATGTATCGTTCGGCAAGAGGTGCCTTAGAACAGATTGACGATGATCTGATCTTTGCGGCAAGAACGCTTGGAATGAGTGAGTGGAGCATTTTTTTCAGAGTTATGATTCCAAACGCATTGCCGGGAATCATTTCCGGTGGAGTTCTTGCATTTGCCAGAGGGCTTGGAGAATTCGGAGCAACAGCAATGATCGCAGGAAATATTCCAGGAAGAACAAGAACTTTGCCGCTTGCAGTATACTCTGAAGTTGCAGCAGGAAATATGGATGCAGCCTATCAGTATGTATTAGTGATCGTAGTCATTTGTTTTGCAATTGTAGCCGCTATGAATATTTACCTGATCATAGAAAAGAAAAAGCAGGAAGCATAAGGAGAGATTTATGAGTCTTGAAGTAAAGATTAAAAAGAAATTAAAAGAGTTCACATTAGAGTCAGAACTTCATGTAGAAACAGGTTGTACAGGACTTATGGGACCTTCTGGAAGCGGAAAAAGTATTACATTAAAATGTATCGCAGGTGTTCAAACAGCCGACAGAGGAAGAATTGTATTGGATGGAAGGGTACTCTACGATTCAGAGAAGAAGATCAATCTACCGCCACAAAAGAGAAAAATCGGATATTTATTTCAGGGATATGCATTGTTTCCTAATATGACAATTGAAGAAAACATCAAAACAGGATTAAAAGCAAAAAAGCTTCCGAAAGATGAAATAGAACAAAAGACAAATGATATGATGAAACGGTTTCATATCGAAGAATTAGCAAAACGATATCCAAGACAGATTTCAGGAGGACAAAAACAAAGGACGGCATTAGCAAGAATGCTTGTCTGTGAGCCAGAAGTCATTTTAATGGATGAACCATTTTCGGCGTTAGATGAATATTTAAGGGAACAGATGCAGGATGAATTATCGAATATGCTTGAAATATTAGACAAACCAGCAATTCTGGTAAGTCATAGCAGCAAAGAAGTAGAAAATCTATGTGACAAAAAATACCATATTCAAAGAGGGCATATGGAAGAAGTCACGTTATAAAACAAGGTAACGATAAAAATTTACATAACATTTTTAAGAAAGTGAGGAAGTTACAAATGAAAAAGAAATTTTTAGCAGTGTTATTAGCAGGAGCCATGGTTCTTGGAGTAACAGCATGTGCAAGCAGTAAGGACAGCTCTAAATCCACAACTGAGGCAGCAAAGAAAGAGGAGAAAACAACATTAACACTTGCAGCCGCAGCGAGCCTTGAAAAATGCTACACAGAAGAACTGATCCCAATGTTTGAGAAAGAAAATCCAGACATTAAGGTAGAAGGAAGCTACGACAGTTCAGGAAAATTACAGAGCCAGATCGAAAATGGAATGGCAGCCGATGTATTTATGTCAGCAGCAACGCAGCAGATGAACAACCTTGTCAAAGAAAAATACATCAGCAAAGGTGATGTTGTAGAATTATTAGAAAACAAAGTTGTACTGATCGTTCCTAAAAAAGGTGATGCAAAAGTTTCATCCTTTAAAGATATCACAAAAGCTGATACAATTGCATTAGGAGATCCTAAGAGCGTTCCAGCTGGACAGTATGCACAGGAAATCTTTACAAACTTAAAGAACTGGAATGAAGTAAAAGACAAAGCAAGCTTTGGAACAAACGTAACAGAAGTATTAAACTGGGTAGCAAAAGGAAGTGCTGAGTGTGGTGTTGTATACGCAACAGATGCAGCAAGCAGTAAAGATGTAAAAGTATTAGCTGAGGCACCAGCAGATGCATTAAAGACACCAGTTATTTATCCAGTTGCAGCATTAAAGAAAAGTAAAAACAAAGATGCAGCTGATAAATTCGTAAAATTCTTACAGAGTGAAAAAGCATTAAAAGTCTTCAAATCTTATGGATTTACAATCAATAAATAAGAAATAGAAGGTGAAAAACAATGAAATTAGTGGATACAAAAGATGCTGTGGGAACTGTGTTATGCCACGATATCACACAGATCATCAAGGGCGTTACCAAAGACGCCAGATTCAGAAAAGGGCATGTCGTCAAAGAAGAAGACATTCCTGTGTTGTTATCCCTTGGAAAAGATCATTTATACGTCTGGGAAGCCGGAGACGATATGCTTCATGAAAATGATGCAGCAAGGATTCTTTGTGATCTATGTAAGAACGAAGGTATGAAAGAGTCAGAAGTCAAGGAAGGTAAGATTGAATTATCCGCCGAATATGACGGACTCTTAAAGATCGATAAAGAAAGGTTATTTACCGTCAACTCTTTCGGACAGATGATGATCGCGACAAGATCTGGAAATACTCCAGTCAAAGCAGGGGACAAACTGGCAGGTACAAGAATCATTCCACTGGTCATTGAAAAAGATAAGATGCAGGAAGTCAAAGACAGGGTTGGAGATACGCCAATTCTGTCTCTTCTACCTTATAAAAAGAAAAAAGCCGTGATCTTAGCCACAGGAAATGAAGTATATTATCATAGAATCGAAGATACATTTACCCCGGTTGTGGCAGAAAAGATCAAAGAATACGGTGCAGAAGTGACCAGTACAAAACAGTTGCCAGATGACAATGAACTTTTAACAAAAACAATCTTAGAAGCTATCGAAAATGGGGCAGAAATGGTATTATGTACAGGAGGAATGAGCGTTGATCCAGATGACAAGACACCACTTGCAATTAAGAATACAGGGGCTGATATCATATCTTACGGAGCACCAGTTCTTCCAGGAGCAATGTTTTTACTTGCATATTATAAAAAGAGAGATCAGATAATTCCAATCATGGGACTGCCAGGATGCGTCATGTATTCCAAAAGAACGGTCTTTGACCTTGTTCTCCCAAGAATTATGGCAGATGATAAAGTCACAGCAGAAGAACTGGCTCGTCTTGGAGAAGGTGGATTATGTCTTGGATGCAAGATCTGCACTTATCCAAACTGCGGATTCGGAAAAGGATGGTAGAGATGGGATCGTATTTACCAAAACATTTTGATTTTAGGGTCAGGGTTTTTATGGAAGAACCGGATTTTGGAAAAGGGGTTGCACAGTTATTATCCTTAACAAGAGAGAAAGGCTCGCTATCTGCGGCATATAAATCCATGGGAATGGCGGCAAGCAAGGCATGGAAGATCTTAAACCGTGCCGAAGCAGATCTTGGAGTGAAATTAGTAGAACGAAAATCTGGAGGAAAACAAGGCGGCGGTTCACATCTTACACCAGAAGGTGAGGATATTCTGAATCGTTATGAAAAATTCCAGAAAGAAGTCAAAGAAGCAGCTGAACGTTCTTTTTTGAAAAATTTTGGAGACTTAGGAGAAGTATAAGATATTATGAGAAAAAAAGAACTAAAAACGGTGATCACATTTGAGACAACAACACAGGCAATTGGTATGGAAAGTGCCTGTAAAGAATATCAGATTGATGGAAGATTGATTCCAGTACCAAAAGAGATCACAGCAGGATGTGGAATGGCATGGATGACCTCTTTAGAAAATGAAGAATCTGTGGTACAATTTATGTCAGAACATGAAATTACTCCACAAGGCGTATTTCAGGTAGAAATTTAAACTGGAGGATAATCAAACATGAAACAGATTGATGAAAGAGGAAACGCTTGTCCGATTCCTGTTGTACACACAAAGAAAGCATTAGAATCCATGGATGGAGAGACAAAATTAGTTGTTCTGGTAGACAATGAACCAGCTGTCCAGAATGTCACAAGATTTGCAGAAGGTAAAAACTGTGAAGTCAAAAGTGAAAAGATCTCAGACAATGAATTTAAGATTGAGATCATGGCAGCAAACTATACACCAGCAGATGGGGAAGAAGAAATTGTCTGTGAACCATCCGCAAAGGATGATTTTGTGATCGTTGTATCATCCAATGAGATGGGACAAGGAGAGAAAGCCCTTGGACAGACATTGATCAAAGCATTTTTATTTGCAGTAACAAAACAGGATAAACTTCCATCAAAGGTATTATTTTATAATTCAGGAGCATATCTTACATGCGAAGATTCTGATTCTTTAGAAGATTTAAAAACATTAGAAGCAGAAGGAGTCGAAATATATACTTGCGGAACATGCTTAAATTTCTATGATATTACAGATAAATTAGCGGTTGGTTCTATCACAAATATGTATGATATCGTAGAAATGATGGAAAAAGCAGGAAAAGTGATCAAACCTTGAGGAATGTTTATGAAAGATTTAGTCATTGTAAGAGGTGGTGGCGATATCGCCACAGGGACAATTTATAAATTGGTAAAAAGTGGTTTTCATGTATTGATCTTAGAAATTGCACATCCATCTGCAATTCGTAGAAATGTTGCATTTTCAGAAGCAGTTTATGAAGAAAAGTGGCAGGTTGAGGATATGACCTGCCATCTTGCACATGATATCAAAGAAGCAGAACAGATCATGAAAGCAGGGAATCCGGCATTAATGATCGATGCAAAAGGAGAGATGATCAAACAGTTGCATCCGATCGCAGTTGTTGATGCCATTCTTGCGAAGAAAAATCTTGGTACAACAAGAGATATGGCACCGATCACGATTGCTTTAGGACCTGGATTTACAGCCGGGGAAGATGTCGATGTTGTGATCGAGACGATGCGTGGACACAGGCTTGGAAGGATCATCAAAGAAGGCAGTGCGATTCCGAACACAGGAATTCCAGGAGTGATCAAAGGCTTTGGAAAAGAACGAGTGATCCATTCCCCAGCTAAAGGGATCTTAAGGAATATCTGCCATATTACTGATATGGTCACAAAAGGCCAGTTATTAGCAAAGATTGAGACACCAGAGGGAGAAATCGTTGATGTACCTGCAAGTATGGATGGATTATTACGAGGTTTAATCCGTGATGGATATCCAGTAACAAAAGGATTTAAGATTGCAGATATCGATCCAAGAGCAGAAGAATATGATAACTGTTTTACGATTTCAGATAAAGCCAGATGCATTGCAGGTGGTGTATTAGAAGCATTGTTATATTTGAAAAATGATATTCCAGATCAGCAGGAAGAACAAGAAGTTTCTACACATACTAGTGAAAAACAAGAGTCAGAAACAATTTATGCAGATTACGCAGCAACACATATTACGAAACCAACATGTGTTAAAGAGGCAGTCATAAATGCATTATCTCTTGGTAACAGTGGAAGAGGTGTCAACGAAAGTTCATTAGATGCTGCAAGAAAGATTTACGAAGTTCGTACGAAAGTAGATCAGTTTTTTGATGGATTTGGACCAGAACAAGTTGTATTTACAAGTGGGGTGACAGAAAGCTTAAACACTGCGATCAAAGGATGTTTAAAGAAAGGTGATCATGTGATCACAACCTTTATGGAGCATAATAGCGTTTTGCGCCCATTATATGAGATGGAACAACAAGGTGTCCGTCTAACGATCACTTCACCAGAGGTCAGAGATATCAAACAGGTGATCAATGAAGATACGAAAATGGTTGTGATGACACACGCATCCAATGTAACAGGAGAAGTGTTTGATATCCAAAGCGTTGGAAAGTTGTGTAAGGAAAAAGGAATCCTCTTTGTTGTAGATACAGCCCAAAGTGCAGGAGTGATCCCGATTTCTATGAAGGAAGATCATATCGATGTTTTATGTTTTACCGGACATAAAGGATTGATGGGACCACAGGGAATCGGTGGAATCTGTATTAGAAAAGGTGTAAAGATCCGCCCACTAAAAACAGGTGGAACAGGAATCCTATCTTTTTCTAAGACACAGCCAGAAGTCTTACCGCAGGCATTGGAAGCGGGAACATTAAATAGTATTGGAATCGCAGGACTTGGAGCAGCGATCGATCATATCAATACTTATGGAACCGATAGGATACGCGAACAAGAAAAGAATCTCATTGAAACATTTTATAAGAATATTGGAAAAATTAAAGGAATTAAGATATATCATGAAAATTCTTTCGATTTCATAAAACAGACAGCCATTTGTTCAATCAATCTGGAAGACTATGATTCTGGAAGTGTCAGCGATGAATTGATGGAGCGTTTTCACATCCAGACAAGGTCAGGAGCTCATTGTGCACCGTTGGTACATGAACATTTTGGTACGACAGAGCAGGGAATGGTAAGATTTAGTTTTGGACATAAGACAACGATGGAAGAAATCAACCGGATTATTGATGCAGTAAAGATTCTGGCGGAAGAATAAGAGGAAAATATGATGATCATTGCAGTCGTAGGTTCAGGTGGAAAAACAACGAGAGTTCATAAGCTATCCAGGTATTATAGAAGTCTTGGAAAGAAAGTCTTTGTCACAACGACAACACATATGAAAAAAGAACCAGACACAGTCATTCCGACATGTGCGAAGGATCTTTTAAATCCATTAAGTGAGACAGGATATTGTATGGCAGGGATGCTGACAACAACAAAAGATGCATTAGTACAAAAGATTGGCTCATTACCAAAAGATCTTTATGATCAAGCTGTCGAAGAAGCAGATATTACCCTGATAGAAGCTGACGGTTCCAGAGGAATGCCTGCAAAGATTCCGGCAGATTATGAACCAGTAATTCCAGAAAATACTGATGAGATTCATGTTGTGATCGGAATGTCGGCACTAGGGAAACCAGCAAAAGAAGTTGTCCACAGACTTTCCTTAGCAGATGAAGATTTAGAAATCAAAGATGATACGGTCATTACACCATTTCATTTACAAAAATTACTGAAGAAAGGATATCTAGGACCATTGAGAGAGCAATATAAAGATAAAAAAATCAAAGTATATCCAGGACAGGCAGACACCTTATATCAAAGAGTGATTGCCCGATTTTTACAGGAAGAAAAAGATGTCACACAGATCAAAGAAGACTGGTTTAAGATTCAGCCGAAACTAGTCATCTTCGGAGCAGGACATGTAGCAATCCAGTTGCTTCAGATTGCAAAATTTTTAGATTTCTATACGATTATGATTGATGATAGAGAGGAATTTGCAGATCCGGAGAAGCTTCCACAAGCAGATGAGGTTTATTGCAGGGATTTTCATAATATAGAAGATATTTTGCCAGAACAGGATAACGTATTTTATGTCGTTGTCACACGAGGACACGCAAATGACAGATTATGTGCAGAAACTGTTTTAAGAAGATCATATCTTTATCTTGGAATGATCGGAAGCAAGGGAAAAGTAGCAAAAACTTTTGAGACGATGAAAGAAGAAGGATACAGCAAAGAACAGATCAGCACGATCCATGCACCAATCGGATTAAAAATCGGAGCAAGAACCCCAGAAGAGATCGCGATCAGTATCGCAGCAGAGATGGTTGAGATCAAGAATCAAGAAACAGAAAGTACGATGAGCAAAGAACTTTTTGAAACAAAAGAATCTGGAGTCTTATGTATTATCACAAAGAAATCCGGTTCATCTCCACGAGGTGTTGGAAGTATGATGCTTGTTACAAAAGATGGAATTATTGGAAGTATCGGTGGTGGGAACTTGGAAAAGACAGTTATGGAAGAAGCTATGTCAATCAAAGAAATCATAAAGAAAGAATATGATCTTTCCAATGCCAAGAGTGCAACGCTTGGTATGATCTGTGGTGGTAAAAATGAAATACTATATGTTCCTGTGGAATAGTAAGATATATTACTAGTAAAATTAGCAATAACTGTAGAGTGGTATTTTGTACTTTGTCTACAGTTATTTTTGCTATATAATAGTATAGCAAAACTTAAAAAGGAGTACATAAATGGGAAAATACAACTTTGATGAAGTGATTGACAGACATGGAACAGACTGTCTAAAATATGATTTTGGAATGAAGAGAAAAGGAAGAAATGATTTACTTCCATTATGGGTAGCAGATATGGATTTTCGTCTGCCAGATGAGATTCTTGATGAATTCCACAAAAGAATCGATCATGGAATTTTTGGATATACAGATCCGTTGGATGACTATTTTGATGCGATGAATCACTGGTTTTCCACACGATATGGATATACGATCGATTCAGAATGGGTAACACTTGGTGCAGGAATCGTTTACGCAATAGGAACAAGTGTCAGAGCATTTACCGAAGAAGGCGATACAATGATGGTAATGCAGCCAGTTTACTATCCATTCAGTGAAGTTATCAAAAATGATGGAAGAAAACTGGTAAACTGCCAGCTTCGTTATGAAAACAATCATTATTCCATCGATTTTGAAAAAATGGAACAGATGATCAAAGAAGAAAATGTAAAAGCACTGATCTTCTGTAATCCGCACAACCCAGTCGGAAGAGTCTGGACAAGAGAAGAGATGGAACAAGTGGCAGAAATCTGTCTTAAATATAATGTAGTCTGGATGGTTGATGAGATGCATTGTGATTTCATTTTCCCTGGACATGAGTTTACAAGCTGTATGAATCTGGATGAAAAATATCGCGAGATCATTGCACTTTACAGTTCTCCAGGAAAGACATTTAATGTTGCAGGATTACAGCCAGCCAATATCATTATTCCAAATGAAGAATTAAGAAAGAAATATCAGTGGGCCAATACACAGGCAGCTTACAGTCAGGGAAGCTTAATGGGACAGTTAGCTGTAAAAGTATGCTATACAAAAGGTGCAGAATGGGTTGATGAGCTGGTAGAATATATCTATGAAAATGTGCAATATATGAGTAAGTTTGTAAAAGAAAACTTCCCAAAGGCTACAATGGTACAACCAGAAGGAACTTATCTTGTATGGGTTGATTTTTCTGGATATGGATTTAGTAATGAAGAATTAGAACACTTGATGTTAGAAGAAGCAAAATTATGGCTGGATTCAGGAATTATCTTTGGACCAGAGACAGCACAGTTTGAGCGTTTCAATGTTGCGTGTCCACGAGTGACAGTAAAGCAGGCGTTGACACAATTAAAAGATGCTTTGGATAAACATTTGGCAAAGAAATAAAATGGATATGTGATAGAAAAAAGAATGTGAGGAAAAAATAAGAGATGGATAAACAAAAGAAAAATCTAGGAGCAGTGGCTTTTCTTCCACTGATCGTATTTTTGGTATGTTATGTGGGATGCGGGATTACATTTACTTTGATGGGAGTCGATGATCCATTTGGAAAATTTCCACGTCATGTTGCACTTTTAGCGGGTTGTGCAGTGGCATTGCTTTTAAATCGTGGAATGAATGTACCAGATAAATTAAATATTATGACAACGAACATGGGAAATTCAGGGGTTATGATGATCGTTTTAATTTATCTGATGGCAGGTGGATTTCAAGGAGCAGCAGCGGCAATGGGAGGAAAAGATTCTGTTGTCAATTTATGCCTTCATGTGATTCCAGTAACATTTCTGATTCCAGGAGTGTTTTTAATGTGCTGTTTTATCTCTACATCCGTCGAGATTACAATGGGAACAAATTAGATCAATGCCTGAAAATCCTTGAGTTTACGCTGGTTACTAAGAATTTAATTTATAAGAAAATAGAAGGAAATTCTAGAAAAAAACAGTTTTTACAAGAAATCGACATTTCTGTAGTCCTTGATGATGTTGTTATAGGAACATTGAATCCTGATTTTATAAATAAAAGTAAATCATCAAATAGATGATAAATTATAGGGATACTTTAATTACAAAGTATCTCTATTTTTTTATATAAAATTTATAAAGAAGGGAGAAAATGCAATGAATAACACAGCGATAAGTGCAACCAAAAAGAATACTCATAACATAACATTTCCAAAAAAATAAAAATGGGAGGGCATGAGATGTTAAAAATCAGAATGCAGGGAATGACAAGCGACATTGAATGGTTCCAAAAAATCTTAGAGGAAGATAAAAGAATTAGAGTACTTGGGATTTCAGAACCATTTGCAAACAAAGGAACAAATAAATATTTTCGAGTTTATGCAGAAGTAAATAAAAAAGAAAAGTAGAAAGAGAGGAAATGTTATGTGTAGAGTAATCGCAATCGCCAACCAAAAGGGTGGAGTAGGAAAAACAACAACAGCAATCAATTTAGGAATTGGATTAGTTAGACAAGGAAAAAGAGTAT
Organism: Anaerostipes sp. Marseille-Q3525; assembly: GCF_018223505.1. NCBI lineage: Bacteria > Bacillati > Bacillota > Clostridia > Lachnospirales > Lachnospiraceae > Anaerostipes > Anaerostipes sp. Marseille-Q3525. Next base: position 5,745 of record NZ_JAGTTT010000026.1, on the reverse strand, counting down.
TATTAGTAGACCTCGATCCACAGGGACATTTAACGATAGGTCTTGGATTTTCTAAGAAAGTTCCAGTAACTTTAAAAAATATGTTAGAAAATATTGTCATGGGGATTAAATTTGATCCTAGAGAAGTAATTTTACATCATGAAGAAGGAGTCGATGTAATTCCGTCTAATAAATTACTTTCAGGTTTGGATGTGTCATTGATTATGGCAGAGGATCGAGAAATAATATTAAGAGAATATTTGATGTTGCTCAAAGAAGATTATGATTTTATGATTATAGATTGTATGCCATCTTTAGGAATGTTGACAATCAATGCTCTAACAGCCGCAGATAGTGTATTGATTCCAATGGAGCCAGAATATTATGCAGCAGATGGGTTAATGGAATTGTTAAAGGTTTATAGTGCAATTAAGGCGAAGTTTAATCCAGACCTCAAAATTGAAGGAATTGTCTTTACGTTTGATACTCCAACATTTAATAATTCAAAACGAAATAAAAAAGCAGTCATTAGTACATATGGAGATAAAATCAGAATCTTTAAAGAGTCTATTCCAAGAGCTGTAACGATCGCAGAGACGGCTTCAGAAGGAATTAGTATATTCGCCTATGATGGTGGTGGAAAAGGCGCTCAAAGCTATCAGAAGCTTGTAGAGGGGGTGCTGGATCATGCGTAAACCAAAAAAGGAAATACATTTAACAAGTTATGAAGAATTATTAGGAATTGAAGTTAACCAAGAAAATAGTGTTGATAAAATAACAGAAATACCAATTGATTGTTTATATGACTTTAAGAATCACCCATTTCATGTGATAAATGATGAAAAAATGCAAGAAACTGTGGACAGTATTAAAGAATATGGTGTTTTAAATCCTTGTATTGTCAGACCAAGAGAAGGTGGTGGATATGAAATCATATCGGGACATCGTAGAAAATATGCATGTCAATTGGCAGGAAAGGCTAAAATACCAGCGATTATAAGAAACTATACAGATGATGAAGCCACAATCATTATGGTAGATTCAAATATACAAAGGGAACATGTTCTACCAAGTGAAAAGGCACATGCTTATGCTATGAAGTATGAAGCTCTGAAACATCAAGGAGTCAAAGGAAGAAAAAATACAGCAGATATGGTAGGTGAAATGGCAGGAGACAGCAGTAGAACAGTACAAAGATATATCAGATTATCAAAATTAGTTCCAGAATTATTAAAGTATGTAGATAATGGAGAGTTACAAGTGGTTTCTGCGGAACAGCTTGCAGGATTAACAGAGGAACAACAGAAAATTGTATTGGATGTAATCGAATATTTGCTAATATTCCCGAATAGACAATTAGCAACGAAGATTAAAGAACTAAGTCAGGCTGGAAATTTGAAGAAAGAAACTCTTTATGAACTTTTTGCTCAAAGAAATGAGACAAGAGTGAATGTAACAATATCATCAAAGCGAATTAAAAATTATTTTCCAGAAGAATATACAAAGGAGCAGATGGAATCTGTTATTTACGAATTACTAGAAGAATGGAGTCATAAGAAAGGAATTGTACAATGAATGATATAATTTTTGATTATTATCGAGGGGTTGAAGCGGAGCAATATTCGTTTTATAGAATCCCTAAAATGCTGTTTACAGATACTATTTTTCAAGATTTGTCATGTGAAGCAAAGGTACTCTACGGTCTAATGTTAGACCGTATGAGTTTGAGCCTAAAAAATCATTGGATGGATGAAGAAGAAAGAGTCTATATTATTTTTACAGTCAATAATATTTGTGATCTTATGAATTGTGGAACACAAAAAGCGGTGCGATTACTAAAAGAGTTAGATGTCAAAACAGGAATCGGATTGATCGAAAAGAAAAGATTAGGCTTAGGAAAACCAAATGTTATTTATGTAAAGAATTTTATGATTAAAGATGAGGAGGGAGAAAAACAACAGACAGAACAGAGGCAGTCAAGAATTGTGGAAATTGAAGAACTACAGGATAAGAGACAGAAGTTCTTGAATGATGAAAATCACAATTCAGGAATAGTGAAAATCATAAATCAGGAAAATGCAGAATCAGAAGTACAGAATAGTGAAAATCACAATTCAGGAATGATGAAAATGGAAAATCAGGCGGTATCTGAAACACAACTCAAGAATAGTGAAAATCACAATTCAGGGAGAAGAAATTTGGAAAATCTATCAGATTTTGAATTAAAATTCAAGGAATTTTGTAAGATTCAAGAGAAAATAATAAAAGAAAAGGAAGCAATAGCTTCGGAAGCAAAATTTAAGAATAGTGAAAATCACAATTCAGGAGTTGCGAAAATCACAAATCCGGAATTTTTAAAATCACAATTCAAGAATGATGAAAATCATAATTCAGAAGTTGTGAAAAACAATATTCTGGAGTTCTCAAAATCACAATCAAATAAGACTGATATAAATAAAACTGATAATAATCAATCTATCTTATCAAAAAACATAGATTTATCAGAAGACGAGATGGATAAGATAGACCATTGCAGAAAAATTGTAAAGGAGCAGATATCATATACAGCGTTTGAACAAAACAAATTTTATCGCATAGAGTTAGTGGATGAGCTGGTAGAACTAATGACAGAAATATTCATGATGCCCGATGAATCATTCGAAAGAGTGAACGGCACAGAAAAATCTATAGCGGTTATTAAGAGTCGATTTTGTAAGATAAATCAATTGCATATTGAATATGTGTTGGATAGTATGCAGAAGAATCAGACGAATATTGGAAATATTAAGGCATATTTGCTGACAGCTCTTTATAATTCAACAATTACGATGGACAGTTATTATCAAGCAAGAGTGAATTATGATTTAAGAGAAAATTTTTAAAATAACATAACAATTACATAAAGAATGATTAGAAAGCTGAACAAATAAACCTGTTCAGCTTTCTTTATGCAAAAAAACGGAAGGAGAAGATAAAATGCTGAATCATATTACAACGAATCAATGTCGGATGCTTCTGCAGGAAGCAAATTTTATCAAAAAACAATATCCAAAGAGAATCAAGGAATTCCAAGGAATATTAAAAGAAGATCGATCACTGATTGAAATGTCAGTGGATATATCAGCTAAAATTTCTACGAATACAGGAGGACATACAGGAGAGATAAAAGATTTAGAAAATGAAAGAATAAAAAATCAAATCTTAATTCGGAATCTGAAGACAGAAATTTTGTATATGGATAATCGATTACTGCAGATTAAAATCTTAGAAAATATGATGATACGGCTAAAAAATATGCAGGTGCAATGTATTGAACAAACATATTTTGAAAGAAAAAAACCATTGCAGATTTGTCAGAAGCTATATATCAGTCGAAGTGCATATTATCGATATCTGAATAAAGGGATTGAAGAACTTACCAAATTATACAATCAAAATATTGTCAGTGATGCAGAGACAGAGAATGAGGAGAAATAAAGATGAGGTTTACACAAGAACAGATTGATCAGGCAAAGCAGGTTCCCGTAGAACGTATTGCAAAATTCGCAGGTTATACAGTGGTCAAGAAAGGAAGATATTTTTCATTGGCAGAAATGGATTCTTTAATGATCAATACCAGAAAAAATCTGTGGTGGAGATATTCAAATGGAACACATGGAAACAGCATTGACTTTTTGATAGAATTTGCAAATTACAGTTTCCAGCAGGCGGTAAAAGAATGTTTAGAAGTTGCGAACATTGATATCTCTTTTCAACAGGATGAAATAAAGAATTATAGGAAAGATTATGATAATACATCATCAAGAGAGATGAAACTTCCAAAGAGATCAGATAGGTTTCAAAGATTATATGCGTACTTGATGAAGAAAAGAAAATTATCATCGGATACCATTCAATTTTTTATTAGAAAACAATTACTGTATGAAGAAGAAAAATACCATAACATAGTGTTTTTAGGAAGAGATAAGAAAGGAAAAATACAGTATGCAGGAGTACATGGAACATTAGAATTGAATGGGAAAAAAGCATTTCGTGGTGATGTGGAAGGAAATAATAAATCATATGGAGTGAATTTAAGGAATGAAAAATCGACAAAGCTAGTTGTATTAGAAGCAGTGATTGATTTAATGAGTTATTTTGAAATTCAAAATAAAATGAAGGAATCATGTGAAGAAAATCTTCTGGCTCTTGGAATGTTAGCAGATCTTCCACTTGAAACATTTTTGAAGGAAAATCCACAGATCAAAGAAATTATATTTGCTTTAGATCATGATGAAAAAGGACAAGAAGCAACAGAAAAATTAATAAAAAAGTATCAGCAAAGAGGATTTGAAGTGTGTAAATATCAATATCCAGAACAATATAAGGATATAAATGATTACTTAAAATTGGGGTTTCAGGGGCGTAAGATTCCCCTGACAAGAGGGCGTTTGTAATACATTTGGAAGGAACTTCTAAATGTATTACAAAATGCGTATCTTGCCAGTTATGTTGCTAAGCAGAGTGTGTGTATTACAAAATGCGTAAGGAAAGATTGCTTTTCTATGTGAGGAAAGCTGAAAAAGAAAGGAATCAGGAATGAAAAAATGGATATATAATGTGTTGTTTATATTATGTGTTGCAGTTGTTGTGTATGCAGCATTGAAAATCTATAACCAGAAAGAAGAATATAAGAAGGCAGAAACCGAATATGAGCAGCTGCAAAAGAAAGAAAAAAATATAGATTTTGGAGAACTGAAAAAACTTAATAAAGATATTGTTGCATGGATAAAAATTCCAGGAACAAGAATTAATTACCCTATTGTACAAGGAAGTGATGATGAAGAATATTTACATCGGACATTTTTAAAGAAAAGAAATTCTTCAGGAGCCATTTTCTTGGAAGCAAAGTGTAAAAAGGATTTTACATCAGAAAATAATATTATTTATGGACATCACATGAGGAATGGAACGATGTTTGCGGATTTGGTGAAATTACGAGATCAAAGATTTGTTAAAAAGCACGATTTGATTCGATTATATCTTCCAGAAAAAACAATAGATCTTACGATTGTGTCTGCATATGCCGGAAAGGTTCAAAGGATACCGATCGCCTTTAAATCTAAAGAAGCTAAGGAAGAATGGGAAGATGAGATTAAAAATCGAAGTGAGATTATTTCTCGTAAAAAGTTAGAAGTGAGAATTTATACATTTGTAACCTGCAGTTATGAAAGGGAAAACAACAGAACCTATGTATATGCAATCGAAAGGAAGAATACGAAATGAAAGAAAAACAACCATATGAAAAACCAAAGATGACATTTGTAGAAAATCAACCAGAAAGAAGAAAAAGCCTAAAAAAAGAAAAAATTGTACCAGTACGTTTTACAAACTGGCAGTATGAATGTCTGCAAAATGAAGCAAGAGAACATGGCTATGGAGCAAATATATCGGGATACATTAGGAGTCAGGTACTTGTAGATCATACAACACCGCAACTATCGAAAGAAATTAGAAAATGTGAATATCAGATTAATAGAATTGTAAATAACATTAAGCAATGTAAGAATAGCATCTATGTGACAAAAGAAGAACAGAAAATATTACAAGAATACATAGAAAAAATATATATGGCGCAACAACAATGTTATGGAAAATATCATACATATTCCAAAGATAATCAGGAGAAATTGTTAGAACTAGAGAAGAAACTTAAAACGGTAGGATATGAAATTTTTGATATTTTAAATGATATGTTACTTGGAAAAATTACGGTATATCAAAAAG